>NZ_JBXXZH010000265.1:0-11988 GCF_059640475.1 Calothrix sp. CBUCES-K 9914 | reverse complement strand
GAGTGCTGAGTGCTGAGTGCTGAGTGCTGAGTGCTGAGTGCTGAGTGCTGAGTGCTGAGTGCTACCTCCTGACTCCTAGCTCCTAACTCCCAATTATTTATGATTTTTGCGTTAAGTTAAGAAAGAACAGTCGCGCGTTGATTAAAGTGTAAAATATATGGACGTACAAACATTGAAAGCACGTATTGCTATCGTTGAAACAAAACGAGAATACCTACTACAACTTCTTGAACAACCAAGTCTTGGAGCTTTGAGAGTCGATGTAAATCAAGCTTTAGAGGAAATGGATGAGTTAATTGATGAATATAGACGCACCTTCCCCCAAACAGGCAGTTTATAAGTTTGCGGCTCAACCCATCGTCATTTACACCTAAATTATTAAGTTTGCACCCTGGTATATTAAAATAACGTCGGTACTTATCAACTAAAAATAAGTACCGACGGTTTTTATCTTGAGCATTGAATGTTTAAATACTCTTGGTGGTGAGAAAAAGTGTTTTAAATGACAGAACTGCATTTTTATCAAGCAACTTAATGGTTTCCCAACTCTCGAACTAAGGCAATTAATTCAGACGTAGGTATATCCTTTTTACAAAAGACATCCCAGTTCCCGATATCACTAATAGCCTTATTTTTTGCGTCTTCAACTGAAGAATAGGCAATTATTTGAGTATCGGGGGAAATTTCCTTGATTTTACACGATGCCGTCCAACCATCCATAACAGGCATCTGTAAATCTAAAACGATTACATCGGGTCGGTGACGTTTCACCATGTCAACAGCTTCTTGACCGTTGGTTGCTAAACCAACAACTTGCATGTTTTTTTGACATGACAGAACCATTTGCAGGGTCATACGAGTCAGTTCATGGTCATCAACGACAAGTACCCGCAGGGTAGAAGGCTCACAGGACAACATTAACATCCAAATAAATGAACGAATAATAGAGAAGAACTATTACAGTTTAAGAGAACGCTCATCTAAATCGACTCTATCTAATGGGTGACTTAATGGCTAATATTCACTATCTTCATAAATCTCTAGGTTAAAGTTACCTAAAATTTATACAGAAATTTTAACAATACTAAGAACCAGAAACCGAGCTTCTACTTAAGTCCGTACAGGTTTTATCTGTTCAACATTTGATGTTACTCCAGTAGAACCTAAAACCATTGACATCAATGCTTTTTGCGAATTTGATTCTGGACAATCATCACCTGGGCGCCGTTGGATATACGTTCCATCTGATTGTAATTCCCAAGCTAAACGGTTATCAGCGAGCATGATTCCCAATATTTCTTGCAAATCTTTAGCAATATCTACATCTTGTATTGGAGTAATAGCTTCAACGCGACGGTCTAAATTACGTGACATCCAATCAGCACTACCAATAAATATTTCTTCTTCTCCGTTGTTGTAAAAGTAATAAATGCGAGAATGCTCTAAAAACCTACCAATTATGCTGATTACGCGAATGTTCTCGCTAATATCTTTTAGCCCTGGACGTAAACAACAAACACCACGAACTATTAAATCAATTTGAACTCCCGCGCGTGATGCTTCATATAATGTTGCAATTACTTCTGGGTCTACTAATGAATTCATTTTCGCAACGATACGTCCAGATAATCCGTTATGAGCATTTTCGATTTCACGACGAATGAGAGTAAGGAAACGTTCGCGCATATTGACGGGGGCAACAAGTAGCTGTCGATAAGACTTTTGTCGTGAGTAGCCAGTGAGATAATTATATAAATCAGTTAGATCGGCGCCTAATTCATCACGGCAGCTAAATAATCCCAAATCAGTATACAGTCGTGCAGTTTTGTGGTTATAGTTTCCTGTGCCAATATGTACATAGCGACGAATACGGTCTTTTTCGCGTCGCACAACTAATATAGTTTTACAGTGTGTTTTTAAGCCAACCAAGCCATAGACAACATGTACTCCAACACTTTCTAGGCGCCGTGCCCAATATATATTATTTTCTTCATCGAAGCGTGCCTTGAGTTCGACTAGTACAGATACTTGCTTACCATTTTCAGCCGCAGCAATTAAAGAATTTACAATTGGCGAATCACCAGAAGTGCGATAAAGAGTCATTTTAATTGCTAACACATCTGGGTCTTGTGCTGCACTACTAATAAATTTAGCGACTGATGCCGAAAATGATTGATAAGGATGATGAACTAGTAAATCGCCAGAGCGAATTACACTAAAAATATCTTTACCCTCTTCTGTATCAATTATCGGCAGGGTATTCATATTTTGTTCACGAATACGCTGTAATCTTGGATGTACTTGTCCCTGCCAAGGGAGGTCTTTGTGTTCTGGGAGAGGAAGTGATAAAAAATACATCAAATCCCGTAAACCTAGCAAACCTTCAACTTCGTAACAATCAATTTCATCTAACTCTAAATCTTCTAAAAGTCGAGTACGTACTGACTCAGGGGTTTGAGACTGAATTTCTAATCGTACTGGGTTTCCACCAACACGACGTTTCCGCAATTCTTGTTCGATAGCAAGTAACAGGTCATCAGCTTCATCTTCTTCAACTTCCAAATCCGCATCGCGCGTAATGCGAAAGGTATGATATTCCTGAATAGTCATACCAGGGAATAAAGATTCCAAGTTATGAGCAATAGCTTGTTCTAGGGGTATACCAGTCCAATGTGCAGGTTTGCCGTTATGAGTAATTCCTAATTCTGGAGGTAGAGATAAAAATCGTGGTAATACCTTGGGTACTTTAACGCGCGCAAAAAATTCTTGTTCAGTGTCAGGGTTTTTAACAACAACAGCCAAATTTAAACTGAGATTGGAAATGTAGGGGAATGGGTGCGACGGGTCAACAGCCAATGGTGTAATTACGGGAAATATCTGCTCTTCGTAGTAATTATCAAGATAAGTGCGCTGCTTATCGTTAAGTTCAATGTAATTAACTAAATAAATACCATTCTGTGCTAACTGTGGTCGCAGAACTTTTTCAAAATGTTGGTGCTGTTGAACTACCAGGGGACGTAGCGAAAAGCTAATATCATCTAACTGTTGCTGTGGAGTTCGTCCATCAAGTCCTAACTGAGTAACTTTAGCTTCTACCTGCTGCATCAATACAGCAACCCGCACCATAAAGAACTCATCCAAGTTAGAAGAAAATATTCCCATGAATTTGAGACGTTCTAACAGGGGAGTACGCGGGTCTAGTGCTTCATGTAACACACGGTTATTGAATTCCAACCAACTTAGCTCGCGACTGATAAAATGTTGTGGGTCTCTGAGATTGAGAGGATTAGAACTTTTCTTTGTTTTTGCCATAATGCACTCAAAACACGCAGGTATTGCTTTTAGTGAACGTTAATCAAAGATGAATCTACGAATATTCTATATTACAAGCCAGAATAAGCATAAATCTCTCACGGTAGAAGACAAAACTTAAAATTTCGTGCGATGATTTCAAAATTACCTAAAAAACTCTAAGTAAAAAAATATCCAAAATTGACATTCCAGAGTAGCATGGGCATCTTGCCTGTGCAGTCAATGTAATTATCTTTACCAAAAAATCACACATAACACAGAGAATAGAAAGAAATTTATTTGAGGCACCTGCTAGTCTATGTCATTAATTTTGGGGTGTTGCTTGCAACGGATACAAAGGATGTAACGGATAATTTATTGGTTACAAAAGTAAGGTGGGTGACTATTTAAAATTGACCATCCCGTTATTGCCATCATGGGTTGAATCACTTTTATAATTTATACTAGCTGATGCCGAAGCGCTCGAAAGTGAGAAAAATACTGGCGCCACTCCGGAACGTAGTCAAAAACCAAATTTGTCACCTCCAATTCGCAATTCGCAATTCGCAATTAAGACAATTAGTGCGGGCTTGGACCCGTCACTAATTGGGTGCCACCAAATCAAAGATTTGGTGGGGGCTTGTACCCCCCAGGCAATTAATCAATTATTAATTTGCAATTACCTTCGGTCAAGAAAGCAATACAAATGAAATTATAGGCGCAAATAACTATCATTTACAAAAAGCCATGCGCGTAAAACTTTAAAATTGCTCTTCCGAATAAGTGTACTATAAAGGAGCAACTATTGAGAGAAAAGAGATAGAAGTTTTTGATAAATACGCAAGTTCAGGAAACACCAAACAAAAGTTCACAACTGACTAACTTGCGCGCGCCAGAGTTGTATTTTGGGTATAGTCAATTTGGTGTAATGCGTATTGAAAGCCATTTGGTGAAAAGATGTGCTGCCAGTAGTTACCATCAAAACAAGTAAATACCTTGATTGAATCACCTTCTAGTTCAAAAGCAATAGTTTGTTGGTCAAAAGTTGAAATTAAAGATTGGGCTTCTTCCATACTCTCAAAAGAGTTGGGAGCAATGTAGAACTGCCCGTTAGGTAGAAAGCCAACGATGACAAATCTCTCTTGGCTAGTAGGTATAAAATTTACTGTAACAGGGTCAGGAGCAACCCAAGCCTGCCAGCCATTGTCCGAGGTGTAAAGTTCCATGTTCAACACATTTATAGTGCAGGGATCTATTTTGACCTTCAATATATTATATCTTGGCAAAGTATAGATTTTTTCTTATATGTCTTTAGATAGAGTTTACGACTCTAGAAATAAGTCATTAGACATAGTTTTTATGTAATTGGGGTGTGTGGTCAGATAGCATCTATTGTCTTTTACACAAACCGAAAAAACTACTAATACTCCATATGACTAATTTAGTCAGTGTTTATACGTAACAAGATCACTGACATTAAGTACTTTCTTGATATGAGAAGTAGACCATTATGACTTCTTCTTAGCTGCAGCAGAAACAGGCAACTGTAAATTTTGGTTATAAACAAACTCATTGGTAATCTCAACAGTACGCTTGGGTAGCGAGTCATTACGGTTGAGTTCATCTTGCGGTGATACTCGTAATGTATATTTTCCTATAGGAACACCATCAAGACGGTATAAGCCAAACTGATCAGTAACGGCGGACATTACTCTGGCGCCTTGGAGGTTATTTAACTCAACTCTAACCTGTGATATTGGCTGACCTGCTACATCAGTAACTTTTCCAGCCAAACCAAATTCCATTCTTAGGGGAAAATCAAGACGGGTAACAGCTGAGTTTGCAACTTGAGCAATAAAACTTGTTTTTGGCACAGAAAGCTCTACAGGTAATTCATCTGGTTCAAGTTCAACAATATATGTACCTTCTGGTAAATTGCCAATCATGAAGCCACCTTTAGAATCTGTTGTTGCGCTACCTACTAACTGATTACGTTTATCATAAACTCTAACATTCGATCCACTTAAATCAAAGCTTTTACCACCGCGTCCAACAGCTAGTTGTCCAGAAATAGCGCCACGCTCTTTGCTAACACCACCACTCCAAGAAGGAGCAATTCGACCACCACCAAAAGATAAATCAGATACTAGGGAGATTGATAAACGGTCATTTCCAAAACCACCAAGATAACTCAAACTTCTTGAAGGAATACCTTGATATTCAATTCTTCCTAACAAACCAGGCAGTACTTGCATACTTGCACCAACAACAGGTCCAATTTGTCCATCTCCTGTTACTCCAAGTCCAATATTCCAACCAAACGCTCTAAAGTCATTAGGGCTATAACCAACACGAGCAGTGTAACGAGCAGCATCATTACCACCAAATTCACCACCAAAAGATAACTGGTAATTATTATTTAATTTATAGCTTAAATCGGATACGTAAATGTCTCCATAAGTATTAAAAGATAATCTGGTTGAAAAATTAGGCTGGAAGAAAGCATTAAATAAATATCTTCCGTCTAAATCAGGTCTACCGCTTAAAGAAAGTGATGAAAAAGGTCTTGCAGTAAAGGTTGGCATTATGTAATTAGCTGAGTCAGTTTCCGATTGACGATTGCGGGCTACAAATCCTAAATCAAATCGATTACCAAAGTTATATTTAACTTCTAAACTATGATTATATAATTCTCTTGAACTTCTAAAGCTAGTAAAATACCTTTGTGGTAAAGATTGAGAATTAGCGTTGATTCGCAAACGGTCTAATTGTATATCTAAATCGGCACTATAACCAACTTTATCATTAGAGCTACCAACACTAGCAGAAAGAATTGCTGGGTTTGCTAGGCGCCAAATTAAACCAGCTTGAGCTTGGAGTGTTTCGGGTAAAGCTTGTACTCCACCTTCAAAAGTCAAGTTATTGCTAAGACCTTGGCGCAGTTGATAGAACCCAGCAAGTTGCCCTTCATTTTGCAATTGAAATCTTGAATCACCTAGTAAAGATGTTTGAGCTAAGTTCCCAGTTAAACCTAAACCAGCTAGCTGTACATTACCACCCGCAGGTAATAATAAGTCTGAAGCATTAATTGTAACAGTCCTAATTTCTCTAGGAATACGCAAATTATTACGGTCGAAAATTAAGATTTCAACTTCATTACTTTGACCAGCTGGCAAGTTAACATCTAAAAACTCATACTGTCCAGCAAATCCAACTTGCTGCTGTGAAACGATGGTGCTGCCAACTCTTAATTGTACTAAACTTGCTGGAGGCGCCGAACCACGGAATGTTTGTACGGCTCTAGAGCGTCTAGGTAGCAGTTCGTTAGCGCTGTAGCCACTATCAAACTTTTCAGCAGGTAAATTAGTATAACCAAATTGCAAACCAGTTAAACTTAAACCGTCCAATAATGGGTTTAAACTAAGTTGCTGCTTACCTATTTGATAGCGGAATTGACCATCGCGTCTGTAAAAGAAATACTCTGCAAGATTTGGTGTGTTTTCAAAGTCGTTTTCTAAACGTGCGCGCCAAGCACCTCCTGCTAATCTACCACCTAAAAGTGTTGAACTACGAATGTCAGTATTTCCAGAATAGGTAGTAAGACTTAACTCTTGCTGCAAAGTTGAAAAAGCAGTGTTAGGTGGAAGAGCATCTGGTTTAAGTTGGGCTGCAACACGAGACTGTCCACCACCACGCCAAGGTAAATCAACGAGTAAGTTAATATCAGCCGTATTTAATTCAACATCTACTTTTAATTGTTGCTGTAAAGCAAATTTACTAATATAAATTACTCCATTAATTTGTTTGAGGTCATCTGGCTTTAAATTAACAGTACCTAATGGTGTTTTTGCGCTCAATACCCTGTTATTTTGCTCAATAGTAAAACCTGCAACTTGAGCAAAAGCTTCTATTGGAACAAATAAAGTATTATTTTGAATAAGAACATCTATAGTTCCAGCTTCTCTCCCATTTATAAGCACACCTACTAAAAAAGGAGTATCTGGTACTTGTGCTAATTCTAAAGCTGGTTTATTGTTAGAACTATTATTTTGACTTGCAGAATTTTTAAGTGTAGCTATTAAGCTTTGCTTTTTATCTACTAATTGATTTGCAATAGAATTTTTTTGATTATTAGCAGCAACTTTATTAGAATTGCTAGAATTTGATGATTGGGGTGGGGTTAGTGCAATTTCTCCCGCTTCACTTCCTGCCTTTACTGCATCATTTAAAGTATTATTAAGTGAAGCTTGTAAAGAAGCTACGATTAAATCTTGAACTACTGCTAATATTTTTTGCGTACTGTTACTTAGAGGTGTGCTGCTAGCAACCTGCGTATTTGTCGTACTTGTATTATTACTACTGTTGTTTTCCCTAGATTTAGAAGTATTGGAAGTATCAGAATCAGCAGCAGCTATCTTTTGAGAATCTTCTTGGGTAGATGTAGCTGTACCAGTACTATTACTACTTCCAGTATTACTGGCAATGATTTTATTAGTACTATTGTTTATTGAGGCATACAATGAAACACTTATAAGTTCTTGAACTGTTTCAAGTATTTTAGCAATAGGGTTTTTATCTACTGCTTTTTCTTGCTTTTGCTGTTTTGCTAAATCTTGATTTTCCGTATCAGTGCTATTAGCTTTATCACCGTTTGAAGCTGCTGCTAATGGCAAAGCGTCTTCAACAGAATTTACTTTCGATGTATTGCGCTGCTGGTGTGAAAATTTTTGTGACAACTGTTTGTCAGTTGCCTGAGCATTAGTTGTAGGTCGAACAGTATTTTTGCTAAGTCTTTGCTGATTACAATTTTTTGCGACAGGTGTAGTGGAGGCAGTTTTTACCGAGCTGGAGTCTTTTAAGATTTTGCTCAATAAATTACTGACTAAATCTGACTGTGATGTGACAGACTGACAAGCATCTTGCTCTACCCTAGCAGTGACACTATTTTGAGTAGAAGTTTTGAAGCGCTGATTATCGGGAGAAGTTGAGCCGTTCATTGCTTCGCTCCTCACCTCTTGAGGCGCCAGTGTGGCGATAATTGGGGGTGGGGTGGGTGGTAAAACTAGGTAGAGCATAAGCAAAAATGTTTGAATAGAAACTTAGAACTAAGCACTGTTAAATGCTTGAGATAAGTAGTATTAAATAAAGTAGTAAGCTCGACTTTATCCAAAATTAAAAACTTAGTTTACTTTATCCGGCGAAAATCGTAGATGACGGCAAAAACTTTTTCCATGTCACTAGTTTACGCTAAAATCGAAAAAGTAAAAGTAACGCTCCATAAACGTTTCAGCCTACGCTTAAGCGTTAAAGGAAAATGGATAAAGTCGAGGTGAGTGAGTAGGTGAAAAGTTTTGTAGAGTAATGACTAGTTTTTCTCGCTATTTAGCTACGGAGCTAACAGGCTTAAGATTTGCTACTGGAGCGGGTTTTGTGTCCGGTTGTAAAGAAGTTGGTGCTGGGACTGTAAAAGGTATACCTTTATCAACAGCCGTGCCGCTCAAATTTGCATTAATATCTAATACGTAATTACCAGGAGGTAATTTTTTGATTAAAGGCAATACAATTTGACGACGGTTACTTGGTAAAACAGGTGCTAAGTCCACTAACCCAGCTTGGACAATATCTGCTGGAAACTTAGTATTCGGATTACCTACACCAGCCAAAGGTTGTGTTGCTTTGGCGCCTGGATATTTTCCGGCACGCCAAATTGCATATTGACCTTCCATTCTGATGTATGCGTTGCCTTGATTAGACACATCGAATACAGCTTGAACTTGATTTGGTTTAGTTTCAACACCTACAGAATTAACGGTACCAACCCGCTTAATTTCTCCAGCATGGGCATAAACAACAACGCCAACACGACCAACCGTATTAATGCTGTCAGCATCAGAACTCGAAGCAGGTGCCGCTTCTTGCAGATAAATTACAGCACGATATTCACCCGCAGCAGGTTTAACCTTGGGACGAATAGCAAAGCGCACAGTTTGAGTTTTGCGAGGAGGAATAGTAAATCTAGAAGGTGTAAATATAATCCATTGGTCTAAAGAGTTATCGGTAGATGCAACATCTTCCAATTGATTTTTTTCATTCATCGCCCAATTTCTAACATAAGCCTTCATTTCGACTGGCTTGTCAGATAAATTAGAAATTGTGATTGCATTAGAACGGCTATTTCTAACATTCAAATTAATCTCCATACGTGGGGGACTTACACCTATCTCAATTGCATTAGCTGTTGAAATTCCAGATAGTAAAGTAATTGTACTTAATAATAAAGATGAAGCTTTTCTTATTAGCATTTTCTTTCGACTCCGAGTCACACAAAAGTTTTGAATTAACATTTAATACCAGGGATACAAACACTAATTACAGGGCTGTAATTACCAACTGTCCACTTATTCAACTCACCAAATATCAATGTCGCTTTTCCCTGAATTAATACAGTTGGTTCCGAACCACCCTGACAATCTTGATATTTTTGAATTCTCTCTGGAACAGCTTCTACTTTTAATATACTGGGCGGAAACTGACTTACAGTATAAGTTACACTTCGACCACTTTGGCTCAAGTAGGAATCATAATCACTTTGACGTACCCGCATCCTCCAAATTACTTCCTTGGAAGAATTAGATTTATAAGGAGAATTTGTTGGTAGCGGTTGGTCTTGTGTACCAAATCGCTCTACTAAACTGTTACCGAAAATATCTACTGCATCTAAAGCCACAATATCATCAGCGACCATGAGGTTAAGGTCTGCGCTACATCCACTGAAAGTAGATGCCATAACTTTTGGCTGCGGTGCAAATAAAAGTACTACAACTATGCTTAGGTAGCATTTTAGAATATGTCGGCAGTTCATTGTTGTCAATAATATCTAAAAATTTGCAGTTTTTTTAATACAAAAATTGTTCACTTATGTCATCAATTCTGATAATTAATTATTAATTACATGATAATCACAACTAATGACATAAGTTATTTAAAAATCATCTTTTCGTCTTCAACCTTATATCTTGTTGACATTACAATCTGTGTCTATAAAAACTGGAAGCAGGCCTAAATGCCTGCACCAGAAACTATGACAATTTGAACGTTATGGAGTAGTAACAGAAATTGTTAGTTCACCACCAGTAAAAACTGTACCTGCTGTTGTCAATGGGTTGCTGAAAGCGAAATTAAGTTCAACAGGAACAGAAACATAAGCTTTTCCAGCAGCAGGAACATAACTGGTAGTAGTTGAAGGTGAAACAGTCATATTTACTGTGTCTTGATTACCACCAGCAACTGTACCTGATGAACTAGAACTAGCAGTAAGAGTTGGTTTAGTTGCAGTAACAGATATTGCTGTGCTAGGTCTACCACCCCAAACCTGATACAATTCTGATATTTGTTTACGAACAGAACCACTAGATGTATTACCAGGAGGTGTTGTAGGTAGAGATGAGGTACCTGCTGCTTCATCGTAGCTACCTGTTTTATCTACAGAACCTGAACCTTGCAAGTCTTGTTGGCTAACGACGAATTTCAAATCGTTGTATGTACGCAAGAAAATAGCTGGTCTTACTGTAACTTGTACTGGTAAAGCTGCACTTTGTGCATGAGCAGGCGCCGCAAAAATTGCGCTACCTAATGCTGCTATGCTTCCTGCAATGATTGCTGCAATCTTCTTATTCATGAGATAAATTTCTCCAAAAGTTTCAATTAGGTTAGTAGAGTTTCTCTTTGTAAGTTTGAAGAACTCTGGCTTTGTACTCATCAAAGCTAATAATTTTTTTGTTAATTATTTTTTGATAGAGCTTCCCTGGCAAGCCCAAGAGTTTGCAATGAAATACAATGCGTCAACATCATATAGATGTGATGGGTTTATCTCTATATATAAATTTTTTATCTATACACCACTCCTCTTTAAATCAAAAACAGTAAATACCACACAAAACATAACGAGTAATCTTCCCGTGTAATTGTTATTTCTTGACATCGGTTGATTACATAAAGAATTTAACCCTTTTGTACTCAAACCACCTTCAGTGAGAATATGGAATTATCAAGCATTGACGACAAAAACTACTCAGTATTGCTACTGAGTAAAGTTAAGTGCTGAAGTTATATATATTTCTTAGCGGCTTGTTACTTAAGTCATTGACACTCTTCATTGTTACTATCTATCTGTGGAGAGAGTAAGCAATCAGGAATAAACGCGCTGTACTATATATATTGGTATAATATTACTACACAAAAATGTTTCAAGCGACTCGTCGGCGCCTAGCGCTCTGGTACACTTCAATTACAGCGGTATTGCTACTATTGTTCGCAAGCGGTGTATACTTATACGTTCGCAGTACATTAGTTGAACGTGTTGATGATACTTTGAACCATGTCGTCGAAGTCGTCGAACGTGCGCTTGTGATTGAATCAGTAAATAATCAAAAAAAGGAATACCGTGTAAACATCGAAGCGAGTTTTCGCAATAACGCTAACTCCGTCGAAGATGACCGCATTGATATCGAATGGTTTAGTCCAACAGGAGAACTACTTTGGACAACCTTCCCCGAACCAATAAATGTCCCCATCCACGCAAACCGCAACGGTGAGACTGTTCGCATCAAAAACAAAGAAACCCACTCAGCACTCAGCACTCAGCACTCAGCACTCAGCACTCAGCACTCAACACTCAGCACTCAGCACTCAGCACTC
>NZ_JBXXZH010000264.1:0-12122 GCF_059640475.1 Calothrix sp. CBUCES-K 9914 | reverse complement strand
TGCGGCATCACTCAACACTTCCGTTTGAAAAAACTGAAACGTCTGTTGAAAGCGATACTGATCTGCCGTCAAACCACCCATGATTGGCACATGAAGTCCCAGCGTTTGCTTCAAGCCCTGCAACACTCCCTCCGCTCGCGTCGTCAAGCTTTCAGACAGAGCAATGCACAGTTTGGGCGCCTGAGTTAAGTCAGCTTTTGCCTGGGTAATTGCTTGCTGGGCAGCAGCAGTTGGATCTTGGGCTACCCCACGCCCCACACCTGCCCGAATTTCGATTGTACTGGAACTAAACAGCATCAGCGTCAGGGAATCTTCTTGAAATCCCAACACCGAGGAGAGTTCTCCATCAGTAGTGCCACCAATCAGTTCAATTCCGAAAAAGCACTGTTGGATTTGTTGTAGGATCGAGGCATGGTCAAAATGAATCGCTGCAAAAAGAATTCCAGCATTGGGAACTTTGCCTGCCAACGAGTCAAGACATTGCTCCAGAACTTCTTTGATCGCAGACTGTGAATCTGGGTCACAGCTATGACCAACGACAATGTTCAGCATAAATTACTTCTCCGTTCCTTATAATTGCTTACAATTAGTCATTCTTGAATAGGTAACATTTGTAACCCTATTATTCCCAAACATTTTTACGATCTAACCTTGAACCGAACATATTCAGGATATTGCTCGGTGCCTAATTTGCACGTTCAAAAAGTCCATATATAGCAAGGGTTCCAAAAAATGTGCGCTTTTTCATATTTTACTGATGCGTTTGGGTGCCAGTGAGAGGCTTATAACAGCGAACTGCGACTTGAGTTGTTCTTCAAGCAAATTACCAAACCTGCTTACACCACCCGCTTCCGCTGGAACAATGGTGATGTTGCATTCTGGGATAATCGTGCTACCGCCCATTTGGCGCCTCAAGATATAGATCATATAGATGTTGAACGTGTACTTTATCGTACTACCATTACAGGTGATATTCCTGTTGGACCCGATGGTTTCCGTTCGCAACCAATTGAAGGTGAGCTATTTGGAGTTGAAGTACCATTAGCATTGAAAGGTAAACTAGGAAAGCTGGAAGCAGAACCAGCGCTTGCATAAGTTAGGATACATATGGCGATTTATAGGCAATCTAATTAATTACTGCTCGGACAAGTTTTGGCTTTTCTTACCGAGCGGTATTTTTATTTTTTCATCTATTTATTTACTACCAGTTGTCCCTATGACAACTCTCCCAAAGCTTGCTTACCCTTCTCAGTCAATTTATAGCATCGGCGCCTTTTTCCTCCTGTGAACTCTTCCTCGACCCACCAAGAGGAAATAAATTCGTTTTTTTCTAACCACTCAAGATTAGGATAAAGGCTCCTAATACTTAAATCAGAATTATAAAGTTTGTTAAATTCCTCTTCAATCTTCAAACCATAAAGCGGTTTCTGAGCTAAAGATTTTAATAGAAGCATATCTATTTTGTTCAGTTATTTTAAAGAATTTATGGAATTCTTCTTTCCTGCTGCACATAGCCAAATTGATTGGACAAAAGGTATAACGTTTTTAGACAAAGAACTTCAAGAAGTAACTGCTGATGCAGAAATTGGGCGCCGTTATGCCGACTGGTTATCAGCACGTTAGGTTTAAACAAATGGCGCCGGCAAGTGAATAGCACAATGCTTTCCGGCATCACATCAAATAGTTTGAGTCAGTACTAACTATGTTCAAGCTAAACAACAATAACGTTATTTTTGTGCGCGCGTCTTTCTCCTCTTTTCCTTGCTGTATGTACACGGTAGACTGGGGGAGGAAGCAATTGTAATGTTTTGGTTAAAGATGTTGAGTTATGCTCTTAGCTCCACCCAACCTACGGTATATTTAGATAGTCTAATAGTTAGAAAAACGTATATTTTGTTTACGGAGGGGTTGTATTGTGTGTCGACGCCGTGCGATACTATAAATCATCGGTAAACCAGTCGATGATTAGTACTTAGTTTAATAAACGCTTAGAGTGCATATATATGGCTTCTAAACACTTTGAAATCCAACCAGTTGCAGGACGTATTGGCGCCGAAATTATAGGTGTTGACCTTTCGAGTAGCCTCAATGACGACATTATTAGTGATATCCGCAAAACTCTTGTTCAATATAAAGTGATTTTCTTTCGTGGACAGCATCAACTTGACGCTGATGGACAAGTAGCTTTTGCTCGTAGGTTTGGTGAAGTTACGACAGCTCACCCCACAGTGCCATCACTTGCAAAACATCCAGAAATTCTAGATTTAGATTATGGTAGGACTGTTGCGCGCGCGAATAATTGGCATACTGATGTTACATTTGTAGACCGTCCACCTCTTGGCTCGATATTGCGCGCGATTGTTATTCCTCCTGTGGGAGGAGATACTGTTTGGGCAAACTCTGTTACTGCCTACGAAGATTTACCAACACATTTGCGTAATCTTGCAGACCAATTATGGGCTATACATAGTAATGCTTTTGATTATGCTGCTGCCGCTGTTGATGTTCCTCTTGAGACTAGAGCTTACCGAGATGTTTTTACTTCGACTGTGTATGAAACTCTTCATCCAGTTGTACGTATACATCCTGAGTCTCGTGAACGTGGGCTGTTTATTGGTGGTTTTGTGCGTCGGTTCAAGGGCTTATCTTCTACTGAGTCATCGGATATATTACGGTTATTACAGTCTTATGTAACACGTCTAGAAAATACTGTTCGTTGGCGTTGGCAAGTTGGTGATGTGGCGTTTTGGGATAACCGAGCGACTCAGCATTATGCAATTGATGATTATGGCAACCAACCTCGTCGTGTTCAGCGAGTAACGATTGTTGGTGATGTTCCCATCAGCATTGATGGTAAACACAGCGAAGCTATCAAAGGAGATTCTTCTAATTACAACCGCAGTTTAGTTACAGCATAGATAAAATATATACCAAGCAAACACCCACAGTTTGAACGGGCAAGGATGCCCATTCCACAATAGGTCAAATTAAATTTTTGGAAGTCCCTAAAATAGCTGCTTAAGGCACCTTGTATTTTTTAATGTTGGGTGGAGTGTGAATTGTTGGTGTTGGGTTCCGTTCCTCCACCCAACCTACGATAAAATTTTGTATTTCCGTTGTAGCTTAAATGATAATTAATAACTTGTATTTATTAAAACGAGAATTAAGAGTATTTGATTTTATTTATTTATAGATATATATTAGAAATATAAACTCAAGAGGAGTGTAATTTTATGAAGAACCATAATTATGTTGTTGGTGGAATTGACTGGAATCCTGTTCTAAATCGTATCCATTGGATGAAGGGGCGAAGGCTTCCTACCTATCCTGGTAACTTAAAAACAGCATTACTCAATCACGCAGGGTTAAAAAATCATCCCAAAGGTAGAGAAGTTTATCAACTTGCTTGTGAAATCGCACGACTTACAACTTTTTCTGACCCAGAAATTGTTTATTGGTTCTCTCGTATTGTATCGGTGATGAATTTTCAAGCAGAAAATTAGTTTCAGGCGAAGCATTGTATTTTTGTATTACTTCTTAATTTTTGGCATCGAATGTTTGTAAGTCATATTCCGAATAAAAGTGTTAACAGAGCCGGGATTCATTCTCGGCTTTGTTGTTTTATACTATATAACAATAAATTTACATAAAGATTATTTATCGAGATTAAAAAAAAAAGTGTTTGTTAACTTTGGCAAGAGGCTATACAGTAAGACTAATCGCTCAAAACCAGCAAATTGACAAGTACAAGCGTGAATTTGAAAAAGCATAAAGCTGGTTTCATTGAAAATTATCGTTGCGGAGAGACTAATGACTAAATCAAGTTTGAAATCTGGCTTCAAAACAATCACTAACTGGGTAGTAACGGCAGTATTTTTTGTGTTTGTAGCAGGATTTTCCCTTGTCAACCAGCCTAGTGCTTTGGCGCAAACAACAGCACCATCCGAAGTAACTGAACCAGCACTAACCCCTGTAGTATCCCCAGTTACACCAGCAATGCAATCTGTCAGTACAAATATTCAACATTTATTGCAAACCAATGAATGCGTCGGGTGTAATTTAAGTGGTGCCCAGTTAAAAGGTTTGAACTTGCAAGCCGCAAATTTAGAAAGAGCAAACTTACAAGAAGCTGACTTAGAACATAGTAATTTGCAAGGAGTCAATTTACAGGGAGCTAATTTGCGAGAAGTTGATTTTAGTGATACAAATATAGCTTCTGCTAATCTACAATCAGCAAATTTATATAATGCTGATTTGGAAAAAGCAAACTTGCAAGGAGCAAATTTACAAGGAGCAAACTTACAAAAAGCTGACTTGCAAGAAACAAATCTTCTCGATACTAACCTTACAGGCGCCAATTTGCAAGGAACTGACATCCAAGAAGCTATTCTCCCAAGAACAATGATGATGCAATAATTTCAAAGTTGACGGTTACGTTTCTTAAAATTGGCTAATTTTTTATAATTCCCTATTTTGTTAGCAAGATGGGGAATTTTTTAAAGTGTATAATTTTTATCAGCACTAGTCAAAGAAGTGAGAGTATTAATGCTCTACTGTTAAACACTCTCTACTTTCAATACCTTCGCCAAAAATATGATTGGCAAAAATACTTTTGCCGTCAGTGTTTCAAGTCAAACAAAATATTGAATCTGTCTGCTATACGCTGACCTCAGAGTCCTTATACACCAAGGTTTTGAATCTAAAAACCCGGTGTGGAATAACGGGACAGAGTTTTTAACTAGTCTGGAAATTATAGCGCTTATTTCTCTTATACGAAAAAGCCTTAATTCTAGAAGCGTTGATGCTACGTTATGACTCCGAAATCTGGCGAAGGTATTGACTTTGATAAATACTTAATACGCATTGATGCAATGTCTGCATCTATACTAATTCTATATCTTTAACCAAGTGCTTATGTTAAGTTTGTTGTTAGTTAACTGTGATACTACTAAAAACTGGTCGATTTGTAGTATTATTTAATTTAGGTCTTTAAAGTTGCGCGCGTAAAAATGCAATTAACCTCAAGAGAATCTCAGAATTACATTGCGGTTTCGGCGGATTTAGCTCAAGAGTTTGCACGAACTGCAATTGAGCGGGATAAAAAAGGGGGTACGCCAAAGTACGAACGCGAACGTTTGCGACAAAGTGGTTTACTCAAATTGATTATTCCAAAGGAATATGGTGGGTTGGGAGTTTGTTGGAGTACAGCGTTAACAATTATTCGAGAATTTGCTTACGTTGATAGCTCTATTGCCCATCTTCTTGGTTATCATTATCTACAAGTAATTACACCTCATCTTTACGGAACTTCAGAACAAAAAGAAAATTATTATACATGGACTATTGAGAATAACTGGTTTTGGGGAAATGCTCTTAACCCGCGCGATAATCGGTTAGTTCTAACTTTTGATGGTGAAAACTATTGGCTTAATGGGATTAAAAGTTTCTGTTCAGGTTCTAGTGATTCAGATATGCTGACTGTTTCTGCATTTCCTGAAGGAGAATCTCAACCAGTAGTAATTGCAGTTCCAACTCGAAGTCATGGTGTTACCGTTAATCATGATTGGGATAATATTGGACAAAGGCAGACTGATAGTGGTAGCGTTAGTTTTTCTGATGTACGAGTAAAAAAATCTGAAATTCTCGCATCTGAATTTCGTAGTAGTCCTTTTGCTTCTTTGCGAATTTATATTTCTCACTTGGTTAGAGTCAATATTTTATTGGGGATCGCTTTAGGCGCCTTTGAACAAGCGAAACAATATACTAGTACTCATAAAACTACTGACGCTTACATTTTACATAGTTATGGAAAATTATGGACTGAATTAAGCGCTGTTACTTATTTAACTAATCAAGCTGGCAATAAATTTGAAAGTGCCTGGTTAAAAGGAATAGAGTTGCAAGAAGTTGAGTTTGAGGAAATAGCACTTACAATTTCTGCTGCTTCTGTTTTAGCTACAAAGGTAGGACTAGAAGTTACTAGCCAAATTTTTGAATTGGTAGGAGTAGAAGCTACGGCAAAGCAATATGGTTTTGATAGATATTGGCGCAATTTAAGAACTTTAACATTACATGACCCTGTTACTTATAAAACGCGAGAAATCGGTAAATGGGTATTGAATAATGAATGGAACCAGACAAATTTATAAACAAAAGATTATTCCTGCAAAAGTTAATATTGCTAATGCCGTTTGTCCCACATCGTAGAGACGCGATATATCGCGTCTTTACATCTTGATTTTTGTTATCATACCCAGGAGTGCATAAAATGCCAATTGAATTTATCGGAATGATTGGAACCAGACGCGCGTCTGAATTAGATACTCCCACAGTTTCTATAATAGGCGGTTCAATAGACCCAGATTATGTTCGCAAATTTACCAAGGCACACGAAGATGGTGATTTTGACAGAGTGTTAGTTGGTTATGGTTCTATTGGCCCAGATGGTTTAACAGTGGCATCTTTTGCCGCAAATGCTACAGAACGTTTAGGTTTTTTAATCGCTCATCGTCCTGGTTTTGTTGCTCCCACATTATTCGCACGTAAAGCTGCAACCCTTGACCATTTTACAAACGGACGTATCGCTGTACACATCATTACAGGAGGTAGTGACGCAGAACAACAGCGTGATGGTGATTGGCTTGACCATGATACTCGCTACCGTCGTACAGATGAATACCTTGATATTGTGCGTCGCGTCTGGACAAGTGACACTCCTTTTGACTATGAGGGCGAATTTTATCGTTTTAAAAACGCTTTCTCTGATGTTAAACCGCTTCAAAAACCTTATATACCTTTATACTTTGGAGGCGCCTCTGGTGCAGCAGTTCCTGTAGGCGCCAAACATAGTAATGTTTATGCGATGTGGGGTGAACCAATTGCCGCAATAAAAGAACGAATACGCGAAGTGAAAGCAGCAGCACCAAAAGGACATTCATTACGGTTTAGTGTTTCTCTCCGTCCAATTCTTGGTGATACAGAAGAAAAAGCATGGGAAAAAGCAAGGTCAATTTTATCGCGTATCAAAGAAATACGTACAGCAAACAATATCGAAAACCAACCTGGCAGTCCATATCTTGTTTCAGCACGTCCTCAAGCTGTTGGTTCTAGTAGACTATTACAATTTGCTCAAGAAAGCGAAATCTACGATAAACGTTTATGGACACCAATTGCTGCTGCAACAGGCGCCTATGGTAATACAACAGCTTTAGTCGGGACACCTGAACAAGTAGCTGAGTCACTATTTGATTATTACGAAGCAGGAGTAACTACTTTATTAATTCGAGGATTCAGCCCATTGGAGGATGCAATTGCTTATGGTCGTGATGTAATTCCTCTTGTGAGAGCAGCAGTACAACAACGCGAGCAAAAAACTGTAGCATAAATAATAAACGTATGACAAATTTAGAACCGCTTCCAGCAGACGAATGCTTTATCGAGAATCATGATTTTCGTTCCTTCGTTGCAACAGTTCAAGAAATTAGTAATAAACCAAATCATCGTAGTGAGACTTTAAATGAGATAGAACCTTATTTTTCTCAATTACTCAGTCAACAAAAATGGCTACCAGAAAAATTTGCTCGACCTAACCCAAACAGTCAAATGGGAGGTGATATCGGTCAATGGTTGCTATACCGTTCTCAAGACCGCGCGCTTACTGTTTTTAGCTTAGTCATTCCACCTGGTTCGACTACTCCTGTACATGACCATCTGGCATGGGGATTAATTGGACTGTATAAAGGCGAACAGTCAGAAACTGTTTACCATCGTGTAGATAACGGTTTAAGAGAAGCGCACGCTGACTTAGAAATAGTTGAAGAACGTCAACTTCAACCAGGCGATTTTTATCATTTGTTACCACCCGAAGGCGATATTCACGCAGTTAAAACAACATCTAAAACTGCATCTGTATCAATTCATTTACTTGGCAATGATACAGGTTGTATTTGGCGCCATCAGTTTCAGCCGGAACTTCATAGCGTCAAATCGTTTCGCTCAGGATATTCCAACGCTCCTTGTAAAGAGGAAAAAAACCATTGGGAAATAACTCCGAAGCGGGCTTGGTTATGAAGATGAAGCTGAGGGGATAGAAGTAATTTATGCAAGTTTCTGAAATTATCTGAGATAGACAAACTTTTCTTTTCTTTCTTTGCGCTCTTAGCGTACTTTGCGGTTCGTAAAAAAATAACCGCAAAGGACGCAAAGTACGCTAAGGGGGGATAAAAACGTTACCAACTATTATGTAATAATATTATGTAATAACTTAATATACGACACTTTTCCTTTAAGTCACACACAATAATGCCGCGACAATAATTCCCGAACATGTGCTAATTCATGTTTATCAGGGAATAGAGAAACGATGTCACCGCCTGCATTCAACATGGCCATACCAACGAGGAGACCCACCATGCAGAACCCTCTGAAGCTTGGATTCTTCATCCAGCCCGTCCATCCACCTCTTCGCCCCTATGCGGACGTTCTCCGCGAGGACCGCGAAGCGGTTGTGCTGGCGGATCGACTCGGCTATCGAGAAGCGTTCGCCAAATTTTTTTGCATAGCTTATCGCACTTACCTAAAAATTTGTGCGCTCGCGGACTTTATTTTTGTAGGGAAGCTCCGATTTTCCAGAAAATAAATTGAAACTTATCCAGATGTCTGAGCATTACAGCTAAATGCTGCTTGCTGTGAAGAAGTATGAAAATTATCTGTAGGAGCTTGGGCAACTAACTCAACTTCTCCACGGGAATTGAGTACCCAACTTTGTGCTTCTACAATTTGTTTCGGGGTTGGCACCTCTTCTTTTATTTCCGTTGTTTGTTGATTTTCATTATTTGGGAGTGTCACCCAGTGATTTATGACCGCGCGCTTGCGTAATGGTTCATAAGGATTTTCTGGTATTCCTCCTCTTCCGGTAGAGATAAATTTACTTGCAGTTCTCCTGTTTCTAGGAGTGCAACCAGTAGCTATTTGTTGGGATGCATCAACTAAATTGGTTGGTAACTCGATTAAACCGCGATTAGGATCGGTTTCGGGTCGAGCGATCGAAACTTCTCCCTGCGCTCCGTTTTCAGAACTAGCTGTGATATCACTGGTACTGGGGGATTCTTTAGAACGTGCTTCAATACCAAAGATGCCTTGGTTCCTTTTGGTAATCGTGACGTTACCACCTTTACCATTAAAAGCGTTAGCGGTAATATCACTGTCTTCAAAGGGAACTGCAACAGTAAATGTTGAGTTGATATTGATGTTACCACCATCACCGCCTTTTTGGTCTGTACCTGCGTTGGTGGAGATTTTGCTACCACGACGAAGTAGAAGTAAATCACTGTTAACATTTATATTGCCACCGTTAGCACCGTTAGATGCTTTGGCTGATATTAAACTTTGATTATCCAATTGTAGCAATTTGACATTGTTAAGACTTATATTTGCACCTTCACCAGTACTAGTGTCTGCGGTAAGTCTACCTTGGTTAAGTTGAATTATATTGGCGTTTACTGTTAAATTACCTGCTGCACCAGTTCCTTGTCCAGTTACACTCATTTGGGCATCACGATTAATAGTTAATTTTGGTGTGTTTATATTTAAATTACCCCCTTTACCAGTAGAATCAATAGAAGTATCTGCAAACACACCACTTGCTGGATTATTTGTACCTAATTTTATCTTGGCTTCAATTTCACCTTCGTCAAAAAAAACTTGCTTAAATGTATCGCCGATGTTATAATTACTACCTACGATGTTGATGTTGTCAGTAGCATTAAGAGTTATATTACCTGCGTTACCATTGCCTAAAGCACTTGTTAAAATTTTGCCACCATTATTTAACTCTATAACTTTGGTATTAACGATGATTTCACCTCCTTGAAAACCTCCTTGGCTTTCTGCTCTCAAGCTTGCTCCGTCTAATAATCGTAAGACAGGAGTATTAATTATTATTTTCCCTGCTGGACCATTAGCTGTTGGTCCACTGCTAGTTAGTAATGCAGTATAGATTGTTTTGACTGCACGCGCGGTATCTTTAAAAGGATATGAAGCTCTGCCTGCTATTTCTACTTCACTAGTTGCGTTGACATTAATATTCCCAGAAGCTCCACCTGGTAAAAAATCAATAGCTTCTCTAGATGCCCTAGCTGTTATTTCAGAACCATCACGAATAGAGATAAAACTTCCACTAATATTTATATCACCACCAATTGCATTAGTGTTCTTCCTTCCTCCTACACCTGAAAGAAGTAAACTTTGGCTGATGGAAATTGGTCCAGAGGATTGAATTGTAATATTTCCACTCTTACCTGCATTTGTTCCTGACAAAAGTGAACTATTATTGTCAATTGATACAAATTCTTTTCCAAATACTGAAATATTTCCTCCGTTAGCTATTTCACTGCCAGTTTTCAAGTAAGCATTGCTTAAAGCGATAGAATTGGCTTTCAGCGATACATCTCCACCTTTTAATGCTTCTATATTCGCAAACGTGCTAATAAGAACATCATCAATATTAATATCATTACCAATCAAAGTCATTGCACCTTTCGCTTCTAAAAATACTCGCCCAGAATATCCTTTACCAGTACTGGCAGCAAAAAATGCTCCCTGTCCGGGACTGCTTACTGATTGATTTACAAGAATTTCGCCTGCTTTAACAGTAATATCACCAGCTTGTGAAAAATCTCCGACACCAGTATCAAGAAAACTATCTTTCAATAAGAAAAGACCTTGGGTTTCAATTTTAATGTCCCCTGCTTTTTCAGCTCCAGTTCCACTTCTAAATAGGCTGTTATCTACTATAGATACTGCTTCACGACCAAATAGCGATACATCACCTCGACCTCCATCAAAATTAGGACTACTAATATAAGCATTCGATATTAATATAGACCCATTTGCATAAAGCGATATGCTTCCTCTACCTTTTCCGTTAGCATTACTATAAATAGAAATAACTTTATTTTCTCGGTCTTCTCCCCGTCCTATTAAAGTAATATTGCCATTAGAAGTCAGTGAAATATTACCACTACGTCCAAACCCGCTGCCGTTATCAGAATCATTTTGATAGTTTCCAGCATTAAGTGCTGGTTTATCTTCTAAGTCAGAATTTTGACCAGGCATTTCATAAGCGGGATTGTCAATATAAATGGACGAAGCTTTAATATTAATATCGCCTGCATCACCTTGACCTAAAGTTCGAGTACTAATTCTACCGCCATTTATTTCTAAAGCATTAGCATCTATATTAATATTACCTGCATTACCAATACTTCCTCTATTCGCTCTATTCTCGATTAAGCTGTTATCTGTTAATTTAACTCTACCTGTTGCTTGTATATTAATATTACTTGTCTCCTGCGATGTTTTCCCTTCCTCGATACCTGCAATAATCCTACTATTTCCAGATAAATATAAATTCCGGCTAGCGATATTTACATTCCCCATCCCTTGATTTGCTACATTAATTACAGAGTCATTAGTTAACGATATATCTGCTCTTTCAATATTTACAGGGACAATTAAATTCAAGTTACTTTGATTAAATAATAGCTCTATTTCTCCTGCTCCTGCAATCCCGCTTAAGTTAACTTGACCATCTGGTGCTTGAATTGTGGAGTTATTCAAACTTACATTACCACCAACTAGGGACAAGCTTTTACCATCTGGTACTCGTAAACCAATTAAATTTGAGGTTGCTGGGTCTTTTTTACTTGGTGCTACCGAATTATTTACAATCGCAGCATTTGGATTAATCTGATTAAAAAACAATGCCGAAGGATTAATAGTTAATAGCCCAGGTGCCTCCGGATTGGTCGCACTAAAATTACCCTGATTACCAAACTGTACACCGTTCGCAGTTGTCCCTACGAAAGAACCACGCAAATCTAAAGAAGCATTCTTACCAAATAAAATACCATTGGGATTAATCAAAAAGAGATTAGCGGCGCCATCAACACCTAACGTTCCGAAAATATTCGACGCATTACTACCTGTAACGCGTGTCAATATATTTACTACTCCAGACGGATTGCCAAAATAAACTCGTTGTCCAGGATTGATATTAAACTCACTAAAACTATGAAAGAGATTATTACCACGTTGGGCGCCACCATTAATCAAGTCAGCAC
>NZ_JBXXZH010000263.1:0-12259 GCF_059640475.1 Calothrix sp. CBUCES-K 9914 | reverse complement strand
TACATCCGAAGCCTTAAAAGCAACCCAAGCGCCCCTTTTTTAGACTTGTGTGTACACCGTAGCTTTATTAAGGGGGTTAGGGAGGATAAAAATTTTATATACATAAACTCAAATATGCTAAAAAACCAAGTAGCAGTAATCACAGGCGCCAGTAGTGGTATAGGTAAAGCAATAGCGCTCGAACTTGCAAACCAATCAGTAAAACTTTGTCTAATTGGGCGCCATCTCGATAAACTAGAACAAGTCGCGCAAGCAGCCAAAACGGCGCCCCTTGTTCAAACTTACCAACTCGATATTACTCAAGACAAAGATATTGCGATTTTAAATAAATATATAGAAAAAGATTTTGGTGAAGTCGATATACTTGTCCACAGTGCAGGAATAATATCCTTTGGGGAAATTCAAACAACACCTGTAGCATTACTAGATGAACAATATCGTACCAACGTGCGGGCACCTTACTTACTAACCCAAACATTATTACCCTCAATTATCAAATGTACTGGGCAAATAGTCTTTATTAATTCCAGTGCTATTTATGGTGTGAGAGCAGGAGGAGGGCAATATGCAGCAACAAAACACGCACTCAAAGCAATAGCAGATAGTTTGCGCGCCGAAGTCAACTCCCTAGGTGTACGTGTTGTTAGCATTTACCCAGGACGCACCGCAAGTCCCATGCAAGCGTCAATATATGAAACTGAAGGAAGAGAATATAACCCCGAACGGTTATTACAACCCGAAGATGTTGCCAATACAATTATCGGCGCCCTTCAATTACCCCGTACCGCTGAAGTCACAGATATTAACATTCGTCCATTCCTAAAAACCTAACTAAAAACGTAATTAAATTGTATCTCCCCTACTGCTACTCTGTTAATTTCTTGTCCCGACCAACATACAGATTTTGCAGTTGGGTTGTTTTTGACACGTAAACACTTAGCCCTGAGTTTGTTAGTAAATTTCCACAGGTTATTAATATTCACCATTCATTTTTACCTGCCTTTGTTGGCGCCAATCCATATAAGCGTGCGTATCAACGGGGAGTTAAAATTATTGGCGCCACTGCCCATTATGTTACGGCAGATTTAGACGAAGGTCCAATTATTGAGCAAGAAGTTGTGCGAATAAGTCACCGTGATGCTGTAGCTGATTTAATTCGTAAGGGAAAAGATTTAGAACGAGTCGTATTAGCAAGAGCAGTGCGCGCGCATTTACAAAACAGAGTGTTGGTTTATGGTGATAGAACTGTAGTATTTGAATAGTTACTACATTTAACTTGCATGATAAGGACGGGCAGGATGCCCATCCCACAAGATTGTAGTATATATTTGTATAGATTTAAATTTATTAGTACAAGCTGTTGTGATATTTGAACTTAAAGACGTAATTCAAGCTATCGCTGGCGCCGTAACTCCGGTGCTGGAACGTAATGAAACAGTGATAAAATTATTACAAAGGTTTAATCTGGCGCCGGAACATCCTCCTGCTGATTTTTCTGGAGTTTATGCTTATGCACTGGTAGAATATGGAGTTGGTAAGCCTGGGGCATTTTTAGAATTGTTCCGTCATGAGGAAATAAGGCTGGCATTTTGCCCTAAGAGGGCACGCTTCGCGAACGTAAGGCTTTTGACCATAATAATCCTTCGATTGTTCTTTCTGAAGTTGATACATTTCTTAGTAGTTATGAACTTGGTGATGAAATTCGTAATTTAAGTATTGATGTACGACGTGAAATAGCGACTTTTGCATCAGTTTTTATCGAAGTTGCTAAACGAAGTCGTACTCCAGCAGATGTATTGATGAGTCATCAAGTTAGCTCTTTGCATAAAAAGTTGGCAGTTATTCAAGAGCGGTTTGATAGACTACCAACATTGGAAGCTGTTCGCACGGAAATAGCGCAGTTGGTTGGAGAAAGTTATCCAGCGTTACCGGGTAGTGTTGCGTTACCAGATCAACGTAAAAATATTGCTTTGGCACAGCAAATGCGGGGTTGGTTTGAAACGTTGGGTTATGTCTTTGAAAAATACGAAGTTTGGGAAAATAATTATTTTGAGTGGATTATAAATATTCAGGGTAGACGTGGATATGACCGTATTTTAGTGCGTGGAATTGAAGGTGAAGCGGGTGTTAAAGATGTTTCTAGTTTGCTTGCTTCGGTAGAAAACCAGAGTGTAGATGAAGGATGGTTAGTAAGTGCTAGAAGAATTTCACCAGCAGCACGCAACGAAGTTAAGAAGGAAGAATATGATAGTGTTTTTTGCTACACGTTTGATGAGCTTTTAGACCAAGATGCTGATTTTAGTGAGTATCTTAATTGGTTGGAAGCAGAAATAAAACGGCGCTTAATCGATACTAAATATGTTCCGCTTGCTTGTATTAAAGAGGAAATAGACCCTGTTACTAAACGTCGTATAGCGGTAAGTAAATATACAGAAGACGAAGGCTGGATTGACGGTTGTATCGACCTTTGGCTTGATGACCCAGTAAGGGAACATATATCTATATTAGGAGAGTTTGGTACTGGTAAAACTTGGTTTGCCTTACATTATGCTTGGATAGCATTGCAAAAATATCAAGAAGCCAAAAATCGTGGTGTTGAACGTCCTCGCTTACCGTTGTTAATTCCTCTACGTGATTATGCGAAAGCGGTAAGTGTCGAATCGCTCTTTTCAGAGTTTTTCTTTCGTAAGCACAAAATGCGTAGGCTACATTATCCTGCGTTTGAACAACTCAACCGTATGGGTAAGTTGCTACTAATTTTTGATGGTTTTGATGAGATGGCAGCGAGAGTTGATAGGCAAGAGATGATAAATAACTTTTGGGAATTAGCAAAAGTCGTAGTACCGGGTGCCAAAGTTATTTTAACTTGTCGTACAGAACATTTTCCCGAAGCTACAGAAGGACGCGCGTTGTTAAATGCCGAACTACAAGCTTCAACAGCAAACTTAACTGGGGAAACACCACAGTTTGAAGTGTTGGAATTAGAGAAATTCGACGACGCGCAAATTAGACAGGTACTATCATACAAAATCCAATCTTAAAGTTTTAGGCGCCGTAGAATATGGCAAAGACGCTTATGATAAGTAATATGATGTGCGCGTTAAATACTTATAATTTATGTCATTTGGGTTTCACTACTATAAGCTTTCACCCAACCTAGGTTAACGAATTGTATTATAACTAATCATCCTGACTTGATATAATAACTGGTTAAATGTAGAATAAATATTTGCGTATGAATAATTGTAAATTAAATTACTACTTTTGCTTAACAAACACTTAGGTTAAATTTATGCTAATATTTGAGAATAAGGCAGTTATATAAATGACAGCCCGATTAAAAGTTTTAGTGACAATTATGTAATTAAAATTCTACTAAATATATTGTCACGACTATTATTGTTAATTGTTTTCGTCAAGCTACAGTAACTAAATGGAACTAGACGAGTATTACAAGTAAAAAAGTTATAAAATATGTTACTTAACAATCGCTATCAAATTAAAAAAACATTAGTAACTGGGGGATTTGGCGAAACTTTCCTAGCAGAAGATATTCAAATGCCTTCAAATCGCTCTTGCGTAATTAAACAATTAAAACCAATTCAAAATAATCCTCAAATTTATCAGTTAGTCCAAGAGCGCTTTCAACGCGAAGCAGCAATATTAGAGGAGCTAGGCGGCAAGCACAATCAAATTCCAAATTTATATGCTTACTTTCAATCGAATGGCTTATTTTATTTAGTTCAAGAATATATTGATGGCGACACTTTAGCGACTAAAGTATCAAAACAAGGAACTATAAGTGAAAGTATTGTTCGAGAAATATTAGTAAGCTTATTGCAATTACTTGATTATATTCATTCAAGGCGAATTATTCACCGAGATATTAAACCTGATAATATTATTTTGCGCTATGAAGATGGTTTACCAGTGCTGATTGATTTTGGTGCGGTAAGGGAAATTATGGGAACAGCAGTGAATTCTCAAGGTAATCCAACAAGTACAATAGTGATTGGTACACCTGGATATATGCCAAGCGAACAGGCGATGGGTAGACCAGTTTTTTCTAGTGACTTATATAGTTTAGGTATTACTGTAATTTATTTACTAACTGGTAAACATCCAGAAGAATTAGAAACAGATTCTCGCACAGGCGAAATTATTTGGCATCATCATGCTTTTAATGTTAGTCCTACACTTAAATCAGTAGTTGATAAAGCAATATCTTATCATCCACGGGAGCGTTTTGCTACTGCAAAAGAAATGCTTGATGCATTACAGAATGGTTACGTACATTTACCTGAGCAAACAGTAGCAAAAACAGCAGTAGTTCAACCGAATCCTATTTATGCTTCTGTCAATAAATCAAGGGGAATAAATCCTATTGTTATAGGTATCTTGAGTGCATGCGCCTTGATTAGTACTTCTGTTATTGCCAGCATGATGCTAACAAAAACCTCACAGACAGTAGTACAACAATCACCAAGCGAATTTGATTCAGCAAAAAACCCTCAACCCTCTCAAGATACCCAATTACCAGCATTAAACACTCCAAAAACTAGTGAGCAAATTCAAGCTTCTCAACCCACTACGACTAATAAAACAGTAATAGCATCATCACCCCTACCAAATTCTTCTGAGCAAACTCGAGCTTCTCAAAGCACTACGACTAATAAAACAGCAATAGCATCATCACCCATACCAAGTTCTCCTGAGCAAACTCAAGCTTCTCAAAGCACTACGACTAATAAAACAGCAATAATACCATCACCCATACCAAGTTCTTTTGAGCAAACTCAAGCTTCTCAAAGCACTACGACTAATAAAACAGCAATAACATCATCACCCCTACCAAATTCTGTACAGCAGGAAACCAAGTTGGGTAACAATCAAACAAGTCCCAATACTTCTTTACCATCTCCACAAAGCGAAGTAGTGAATTACTATAATGATATTAACAGCGGTAACTATGAATTTGCATGGGATAGATTACCTAAAGCATTGCAGGAAGATACAAAAGTACATCCAAATGGATATGCATCCTTTGCAGATTGGTGGAAAACAGTTAAATCAATTGATGTGCAGCAGGTAGACGTAATAGAAACCAATTCTAATAATGCTGTAGTGAATACTCGTGTTGCTTATAATATGAAGGCAGGTAACACTATGCATATTTCTTTAAACTACACATTATCCTGGGATAATCAAACACAGAAGTGGAAATTTATAAGAATTAAATAAAATTAATATCAATATAAATTAAGTCCATATTCCAGGGTCAGCTTTTTATAACATAACTGATCCCCCCTAGCCCCCCTTAATAAGGGGGGAAAAACAGAGCTTTAAGCCCCCTTTATTAAGGGGGGTTGGGGGGATTTAAATTCTTAACCGAGCAGTATTGAGAGTTAATCCTGTTGCAAACTTTCCGTCGGGTCATCACGCCCAACCCCAAGCAATTTTAATTTTTTCTTCACGTCAACAGGGTTTTGCCCACAATAATAATATAGCTTGCGGCGCAGGTTTGCTAGGTAATACCCAGCCTTCCCACCCGCTACGCGAAACAACTCAGTTGCAACTTGCTGGTAAGAAATTCCGTATAACACCTCAAAATCATCAAAATCAACATTTATTTATGGGAAGTTTTTTATAAAAAACCTTGCCTGCCTTTAGATGCCAGCCACCAACTATACGTTCAAAAACTCGGTAGTAATCCGAGATATAAACTTCTGTTTCTGTACTCATTAGATTCTTTGCTGCGTGACTATTTATATTGGGTTCCGCAAAGCCTCCACCCAACCTACGAAACATTATACTCGTTCAAACAAATCTAATCGATATTGTTCTTCGCGTTGACCTTTGAGGTGTTTTAGTTGGGTTGGCGCCAATTCTAAAAATGAGTCGTGTACTTCATCACCGTTGAGAGGATAATCACGCGCGTATTCTGTCCAGTGTACCAGTAGTAAATGTCCTCCCTTAGCTAGATTTTCTAAAATAAGGGTTTGTGCTTTTTGTAAATCTTCACGACACCAGTAGTAACCGACTTCTGAAATTAAAACTAAATCAAAGGTTTCTTGAGGAAATTGTTCTGGTATCCGCATGAGTTCAAAGCGGACTTGCGGTAATTCTTTACAGCGCACGCACGCTTGTTCTTGTGCTATTTTTGATACTTCTACTGATAGTAATGAATCACAGTATGGCGCCAGTTTTTCGGTTAATATACCAATAGAACCGCCTATTTCTAATCCTGACTGATAACGTGGTTTAGCAAGTGCCTTAATAGTGTTAGTATATTTTTTTGCTTCGTATTCACTTGTTTCAAATTGCCAAGGGTCAGGGTTAGTAGTATATAGAGTTTCAAAATAACTTGGTGGCAGGGAATTTTTTTGTACTTGTTCGGGTTTATGTGGTTTAGGAACGGTAGCTGTATTTAAGGCATCAAAGAATGATTCAATATCTAGAAAATCTGTAATAATACGCTCTACCCCTGCTTCTTGTAATACTTGCTTTTGCGTATCTGAAGCGGCGCCTACAAAAGGTAATTGAAGTTGTATGGCTGTTAATACATCCCAAATACCGTCACCTATACAAACGATTTGCTCGAATTCTTGTTGATTATATGCTTCTTTTGCTCTTTCTATTGCTGTTGTAATAATTACTTCGCGCGAGTAACTATCGTCAGCAGTGGCAATTGGAAATTGTGTAGTATTTAATCCTGCTGCTTGTAACTTCATGAAAGCAGAAGGTTGCCATCCTCCGGTTGCAAGTGCTATTTTCCAATCTGGCAATGAAGATATTTTCTGTAATATTACAGATGCACCAGGTATTTCTGTAAACATTTCTGGTTTTGTTGAATAACGTTGCTGTAATAATTCAACAAAATGATGCTGAAGCTTTGATAAGTCTTCTTCAGATGGCGCCCGGTCAAATTGTTCATGGAATATTTGTAAGGTGATACCAGAGTCAGTAGTGTGTCCATACTTACTCCAATCTGTATTTATTTGTGTAATCTCAAATACATCTGCGAAGGTTTGGACGAAGCACTCTGTATCTACGTCTTTGGTTTTGGTCAACGTTCCGTCAATATCGAATATTATCAGTTTCATATTCTTTTTAATTTCTTGTGGGGTGGGCATCCCTGCCTACCCCTGGATATAGAAGAACGGACAAGGATGCCCATTCCACAATCTGGATGCCCATTCCACAATCTGGATGCTCTACAAACTAACTATTTACTTCTAAATACATTTCCCAAGGATGGGTAAAGTTTAAAAGCATTTCAGGTGTAAGAATAAAAGCTTCGGGGTCGTCGTCAATTAAGTTTGTGGTTTGGGAACGGTAAGCTCTTATTGCTTTTTCTTTTAATGTCAGCATTTTACTGATATCCAGGCGCCAGCAGTCAACTGTTCCTGTAAAATCTCCCCGTTGCTCAGGGTCCCAGTCCCAAATTGGATATTCAATTATACGTGGACTTAGTGTATCTAATGCGTCATGAATTAATTTCCAAGTCGCGCGATGGTCTGAATGTGGGTCTTGGCGCCAAGGTACAAATATAATTTGCGGTTTTAATTTCGCTAAATAAGTGCGGCAATTCTCAACTGCATCTGTATACTGCTCTGGAATGGAACCATCCTGTAAACCTAAGAAAGTTACAGATTTTTTTTCGACTCCTAACAAGTTCAAAGCACTCAGCGTTTCACCTTCACGTAATGCTTTGAGTCTAGGCGCCGGGTACGTTTTAGAATTAGGATGCGATAAAGTTCCATCACTTATAATCAATACGCGCACATCACAATTGAGCGTGCGTAATAAAGCAATGGCACCTCCACAACCTAATGTCTCATCGTCGGGATGAGGTGCAACAATTAATACAGGACTTCCAGCAATTTCCTCAATTGTCTTTATGGGTAAGATATAAGGATTTGCTAGAGGTGATATTTCAATAACTTGGTTATTCATACCACAATGAGTGAGCAGGATTGTTTTGACTTAATGAATATTGTCCAACGCTGGAAAGTGCTGCATCAAAAGCTGGTTGACGCAGGTACAGCGTTAAATCTCTTATTACCCGTTCCATTTGATGCGGTGGCAGTAAACCACGAGTACCAACCGAACGTGTACACATCTGAATTACATCAATACAGACTTGCTCAATTGTAGTTCGTACCATGTTCGCGTAGGCGACCAATTGATCCACTTTCGGATGTGGTTGTGTTGGATAACCGCCAAAAATTGGAGCATAGTTATCTAATACATCAGCGGCGCCTTTCAACCATAGATTACCGCTTTCAACTGCCATTGCCATTCTTCCCACACGTTCTTGTTGGTATGGGTCGTTTGTATAGTCTAATTTTTGAAGATATTCGCGCGTTAGGTTAAACAACGCTTCGGCGCCACCTAACTGAACAGCAGCAAAACGTATAACTCCCGCAGATAACCAAGGTTGACGATAATAGTCTCCTGGGCCGCCAATTAATGAACTTTGTTCTAACTCAACCCCAGTAAAATCTATTTTATAACTCGCAGTCGCACGCATTCCACTTGGTTGCCACCAACTAGGGTCACTCACAGTGGCCACTTCTTCCATTGGCACAATGCACATCTGCCAAGTTCCATCTGGTAAAGCACCGTTTACAAATGGTCTTTCCACAAAACCGGCGCCGGAACAGAATGTTTTAGAACCTTCAAGTCTATATTTACCGTTATCAAGTGGAATAACTTTCACACCATCGTTTGCTTCCGCGTTCCAAACACCAAATATTTTACCATTACGAGCATCACTGGCATACGCTTGTATTTGTTCGGTATTGCCCAAAGTTTGAATAAGTTGCAGTGCATTGACGTGTCCTTCGTACACCCGACCGACTGCGAGATTACCACGTCCAATATGCTTGAGTAACATTAACGTTCCATGAGTTACCGAAGCATCAAAGCCAGCACCCCACCCTCCCAACTCTCGCTGCAACGGTACTACGAGTAAACCTGCTTCAGTTATCAACTCAAACTCGCGTTGCGGAAAGGCGCCATTTACATCAACAGAAGCTGCATTTGCTGCACAAAAGTCAGCAATTTCCACAGCGCGTGCGAGAGATTGAGCAATAGTAGGACTTTCCCATTGTGAATAGGCAAAATCTTGTAGTGGTTGAGTAGTAATAGTAGCCTTGTTCATGTAACAGTTAGTAGTATTATTGACTACAATAAATAAATACAGGCACCTAATGCCTCTATCTAGTGCAAGATTTTGGGTCTTACTCATGGAAGGTGTTTAATACAGGACTTACGCTCTGGGCACATAAAAACCGTAGGGTGGAATGGCACTTACTTAACGATGTTTATGGTGCGTGAAAGCACTGTATTTGGCGTAACATTGCTTGATAGTAATAGCTTTCACGCACCCTACCCCAATTTATTGGCGCCTCAAAATTCTTAAGTAAGCACCATTCAACCGTAGGGTGCGTGACGCTATAAAGAAATTTCAACGTAGATATAAGACTTGTAGCGTCACGCACCGACTCATGATTGTGACTAGTTACAATGTAAGTATTTATACGAAGGCTATTTATCTTATTTGATTTATACTGTATAATATGAAGCTTTTACTATTACTGTTTTAAATATGGGAATTTTTAATAGAATCAGGGCAACTTTTGAAGAATATATAACGTTTAGTTCGGAAGCTAAACAATTAATTTTAAAGAAAAAAACAGTTTTACTTCTTTGTGAACAAGCAAAATCTAGAGTTGAACAGTTAAAAAGCTTACAACCAGATGATGAAGAAGGTTTAATTGCAGTAGTAGAACACAATAAAATTCAAGTACAATTACACTTTACTCCAGAGCAAATTACTCTTCATGAAGATACTTTTGAAGGTACACTACGCTTACTAAAACCACCAAAATTTGAAACAGACTCCTTAGTATATCGTTATCTTATCGCTGGTTGGAATACATTCTTAGGAGGGAAAATTCCTAATGGAGCTTTACCAAAAGGGGTTAGAGTGGAAAACAACAAAGTTTACTATACTCTACCTCGAAATCAATCAACGCTTGTAGATAGTCTTTTTCATAATCTTAAAAATGGCTCTGCTTTAATAACTAACGTCAAACAAGGAGATTTAATTATTGAAACTTCAGCCTCTTTAAACTGGAATGATTTCAAACTTCAAAATCTGCTCCAACTCTTAAAATCACAAAAGTAGGGTGCGTAACGCGATAACAATATTCCAACGAAGCTAATAATTTGGTAGCGTTACGCACCATAAAAACCAAATTTTGTTCGGTGCGTGACGCTACAGGTCTTATAGCTACGTTGAAGTTTTTTCGTAGCGTCACACTACTCCAACTCTTAAAAAAATAACATCAAATTTTGTACATTATTTACTTATTGAGTTCTGCAAGCCAAATTCGTATATTTTGGCGTTGATGTGGTTTAATATATCGCGATGCCTCAGTTAAAACCTCACGTGGAAAAATGTGCCTTAATTGCGCTAGCATCAGCGCATTTTCACAGTCATTAATACATTCGGCTACGTACTGTATTGACTCTGGAGTCAGCCATTCTGGTGTCACTTTAGTTTCACAAATAGGAGGAATTGGTTCATCTGCTGGTATCATTTGTTAGCCCAGCTACTTAAATTAATACCTGTTACATCCGTTTTAATCTGTTGCCAGATTATTGTCAACTCGCTAAAGGAAAGGTGGCTGCAAGTGCCCATCCGAAAAATAAAGCGTTACCAATAGCATAACTCCAAGGCTCGTTCAATACACTAGCAGTAAACGAAAAAATAGCCACTAGTACAGGGAAAACAGGTAACAGCAATGCAATAAAACCAAGTTGTGGCAGCAAGTAAAGTACTAAAATGAATCCACCTATTATCACTACACTTTGTCCCAACCACCAGAAAACCCGTTTTCCAAACGTGATATTTTGCTGTGCTATTCCCGATGCTAAAAACCAAGGAAAACAAGTAATTGCCAAAATTGGAAATAATTGTAACCTAACAGGCGCCAATAACCACTGTAGCCATACGACCTGTGCCATTGCGCCAAACCCAACCCAAAGCATTGCAAATAATGTAATTCCAGCGATAACTGCCTGTATTCTCAGTCTTGGTAAGCGTGCCATAATAGTCAACCAAGTTATACCAGCAACACCATACCAAATACTGACCGCTCCACCAACTAACACTCCCCCCAAACCTTCGATATTACCAACGTGATTAAATAGCATCAATGCGAAGCTAGCAAAAAAAGGCGCCGCTAACAAACCTGCCCAATTGACTATTTTTGGGCTTTTGTGATTTAAGTTAATATTAAAGGTGGGAGCAATGGCGCCAAGTACGACTAACCAACTCAACAAGTGTACAAGATACCAAAGAATACGATTATCTATATAATTACTTTGACGCTGCACACCGAAGGTAGCATCCAGCCATTTTTTGGCAACTTCATGACTACGCGCGCGGAACAGTATTGTAATATGTTCAGCATTGGGAATAATTACTAAATTCCTTGCTGTTCCACCTGCAAAATTTCTATTTTCTCCACCTGCTGTTCGCAATAAACGCTGTGCATTGGCAATAAATGCACCTTCCCAACTACCCGCTTGCAGTTGAAGGTTACGAGGTGCAATAAGTGTAGGTCTGGCGCCTGTCGGTGAAACGGCGATAGTAGCAGTATAGCGGTTAACATTATCTATAGCAGCAGACATAACGGCGCCGCTTCCCATTGAGTGACCGAGAGTTGCAAGACGTGATGCATCTACTTCTGGTTGTTCAATTAATGCTGTATAAGCAACATTTAAATTTGCCGATAATGAATCTGGTTGTAATGGCTGCGTATTAGCTGCATGGCTGTCAAAATCCCATAACATTACAGCATAGCCAGCATGTGCAAACGTATAAGCATAGCCAAGCATTAACTGCTTAGAACCAGCATAACCGTGCGCGATAAGAACACCAGGTACTTTTTGGTTGTTTTGTTTTGGCGTTATGTATAGTAAGGGTACACCCGCGCGTTGGAAATGGCGGATAGTAAGAGAAGTTTGTACTGCCATTACATTCCACCAAGAAGCAGCGATTAGTAAGAGTGCGATGGTTAGGGCGAGTATACGCTTACGATTCATGAAAGTAGAGATATCTATAGATATAAATAATTATCTACTTTACAAGTTTTGATCCCCCCTAGCCCCCTTCCACGCGGCAGGGCTGATTCGTTCCCTAAAAATCTTGAAAAATCAAGGGTTTCGCGCAAATCTTTATTGG
>NZ_JBXXZH010000262.1:0-12273 GCF_059640475.1 Calothrix sp. CBUCES-K 9914 | reverse complement strand
ACTGATAAGTTGAAACACCAATTGGTTGATTTATTGAGCGCAGAGCATATTCTGCAATTATCTTACTTTTCGCTTTACACAAAACCATACCAATAGTTGGTTTATCATCTGGATGACGCAGTAAATCATCCACAACAGCAACATAAAAACTCATCTTACCAGAAAACTCTGGTTTAAATTCCTCAACTTTCAAGTCAATCACTACATAACACCGTAATTGTAGATGATAAAATAATAAATCAATGTAAAAATCGTGACCATCAATTTCTATATGATACTGACTGCCAACGAAAGCAAATCCTAAACCTAGTTCTAGCAGAAAATCACGAATATGGTTAATTAAAGCCTTTTCTAAATCACGTTCTTGCGCTTCTTTATTTAAACTGAGGAAATCAAAATTATAAGGGTCTTTCAATAGCTGTTGCACTAATTCTGATTGTGGCTTAGGTAAAGTTTTATCAAAGTTAGTAGTTGCCTTACCTTGACGATGATATAGTCCACTTTCTATCTGATGAACTAATACATTGCGACTCCAACCATATTCAATAGTTTGTTGAATGTACCATTCACGTTCTTTGACATCTTTAACTGTATCTAAAATACGGACATTATGACCCCAAGGAATTTGTGCAACAAGCTGTTGCACAAATTGTTCGTCTGGGTATACTTCAGCAAAAGAACGCATGTACTTAAGATTACGCGCAGAGAAACCCTTCATATTAGGAAAGCTCTTTTGTAAATCAGATGCCAGCTTTTCAATTACTTTTGCACCCCATCCTTGTCGTTGTTGTCGCATTAAAATTTCACTGCCAATAGCACTGCTTGCTCCTCCAAGAAAACGGCGCCATGTTTTCATGCTTACCAAGACAAAAATAGGGTTTACGTAGGGAAATAATCAGGTTAGTAGCTGCACAGCTGGCGCCTTGACCGTATTAATTCCCTAGCTAATAATTATGTCCAAATAAATTTGGAAGAAGATATTTTTATTACAAAATATTTATTCGCATTCATCAACGGTAATTAGCAGCTATTACCTGTTCGCTTTGCTGAATAAATTTATCAACCTCAGAATGGTAAGGGAACAGACGTTTAACTAATTGATATCATGTCCGGGTAGATAACTTCTTTACTTGACTTTAAATCCCATACTCTAATACGGTTATCAAAGCCACTACCAGCTAAAAGATTTCCATCATAACTAAGAGCAATACAACTTAACTTGCCAAAGATAATTTTAAGAGTGCGAATAAGCTGCTTAGTTTCTAAATCCCATATATCAATACTTCTATATTTTACGCCTACAACAATTTTCCAATTAGAACTAACATATGTTAAAGTAGTGTGGCGTGAGTATTCACCAAGTGTTTGGATTAGTTCACCCGTGTTTAAATTCCATATTCTTATTTGACCATAATCAAACCCACTTACAAGAGTGTTTCCATCAGGACTAATACTTATATATGTAGGGTTTGAATGTGGAAAGTCGTAAAGTTGGTATCCTGTATGCAAATCCCAAACTTTGATGCCATCAGCACAACTCACAAACTTTTTTTCATCTAAACTAATTGCACTACGAACAACAGCACATGAATGCCCATAAGTCCTACACAAATATTCAAAAAATTGCCAAGGTTTATAATTGTGTAGGATTTGCTTAATATTCGGCGCCTCTATTTGCCTTAACAATGAATAAGCTTTGTTTTGTACTTCTTCTGATTCATCTTTCAAGGCTTGAACCAGTAAATTTAAACCTGCTTCACCATAATTTAAGGCTTCGGAAAGCGCAGCAATACGTTCCTCTGTATTATTACTAGATAGGCGATGTTTAACGCCTTCAATTCCTCCTAACACTATACCACTTACAGGAGGTGGATTATTGCCACCTATAACAGCATCATTTTTACTTGGTTGATTATCTTCCATATCACCTTAACCACTTTACTATTTATAGTATTCCCACAACAAAGCCATAAATCTCTATGAAGCTCTATGTTTGTAACCGTTCAGTGGCACCAAATTAGTTTAATAATGATAAAGTCACTTCACAGTCAAGAATCAGTAAGCTGTCTTATCAGATAAGAATGAGAATCAGTTACAATACCCTGCTTATAAACTCACTTTGTCTCGAAAATACAATACAATAATATATAACCAATAAACACTTACTGAAAAAAATATATGGGCGCCGAACAGACAACTTTAGAAGCAAGCGCAGTTGAAATAACCAAGTCAATGTTGCCAGATTTGGAACAGCTTTCAAAATGTGCCTCTGAACCAGTAGCTGTTGTTTTTGCTGACAGCTTACTGCGAAAAATGCGTTCTCTACATGATACATACATGTATGACCCTTACACAGAAGCAGTAATGGCACTACATGATGCACTTGCTCATCAAAATCGTTGGATTAATTACACTAATAAGCAGTATGAAGGTGCTTACAATTTATTTTCAGCACTAGTTAATAAAAATACAATCACTAATGCCGATGTTGAAAGCACTATTATATCTTTAGAAAATATAGGTTTTAATACATTACCTTTTGGTACTATACTTGACGATGATAGTTACGAAGATTCGTTATAGGTGTAACAAAATATGTCAGAGGCACCGATTCAAGGATACTTTCTAGATACTTCTGTAATGCGTTCGCTGTTACTTTCTACACAAGTATACCAGCACTACTTAGAGTCTCAGTTTACTAACAAAAAACTTTACATATCCAACTACGTTAAAATGGAAATTATACGTAGTTATCTTGTAAATATTATATCCTTTTATTTTGTTTTAAACCTGGATGGCATCAATACTATAGGAGATGCTTTCGCATTATGGAGTAATAAGTTTAAAGGGAGTGAACTAAAAGCTATTTTACAGGTGATTCCACAGCTTTTTAATGACCGTCAATTAAATTTCTCTAGCCCGAAAGATAAAGAGAAAGCTATATCACTTTTAGTAATATATATCAAGCGCTTTAATTTAGTGATTAAAACAAAGTTTCATAATACAAATGATTTAACTTTGTGCGCGCGTGCCCTTGTAACACTGGATGTTGAAGATTCTAAAAATCCAGAGCCAGGTTTTAAAAATTTTCTTTTAGAGTTTGGGGATACAAGAACTTGTCGAAGTAAATGTCAAATTGACCAATTTATTTTAGTACATTATCGTAATGAAATAGAACAATTACTTGAAGTTGCGTCAAAACTACCCAGAAACACCAATACAAGAGGTTTTTTAAATATTGCTTCTAATTTAAAAGAAATTTTAACTTTGGGTGAAAGAGCATGTGATTGTAAACGTTGTGAAAAAATAGGAGATGCTGTTATTGCGTTAAACGCACCTCGTGATTTAAGATTAGAACATACTGACAGTTCTTTTGATTACTTATGTCCTTCAATAAAACAAGCTCACTACAAACATCCTTCAGAAAACCAAGTTGTAATGAGTATTCCCAATATGAATTTGGAAAATAATTTTTGATTATTTACCATAGCACCACCACTTTACTATTACTAGTATTCCCACAACAGAGGTGTAAATCACTATAAAGCTTTGTGCTTGTTACTGTTGAACAGGCGCCTCTGTGGTTTAATGATGAAGTCACTTTAAGCTGTCTCACAGAGGAAGAATGATAACCAATTACAATATCCTGCTTGTCAATTCTCATGTCAGTTATCTAAATTACATTGATTAATAGAGCTTCGTTATAAAGAGAAGCTTCTATATATAAGTTTTTCCATCTTTCAAATTCTTCTTGGTATGATAAATTATATTTTTCCAACAAATATTTACCTTCTATTTTTCGTAAAATCTCTGCAAACTCTTTTACAAATAAAGATGGTATAAAGTAAAGATTGTGCCAAGGGTAGTGAGAAAGATGTACTGCTACTGGTTCACTACCGCGCGTAAACTGATGTATATATTTATGTACAGGGATATCAGTGTTTAATTCTGTATCCTCTAATTCTGAGATAAGTGCTGTTTCGATTATGTTACAGCAGTTCTTTAAATCAGTTGCTCTATTCGCAATATTTGGGTATAAAGATTTTGCAAGTTCTAATTCTGTAACAAATTCTTTCCACGTGTTTTCTGCTTCAACACGAGAGGTAAAGTCTTCTGCGTCAACTTCGCTGTCTAATATATCGTTTAAGTAATTTTGATCTATTTCTGATGCATTGAAGATTTTGAAGCTAAATGGCGCCACTGCTTCATAAATACAATACATTTTTTTATTTGAACGTAGGCGTTCAAGTAGTTGTGCTTGTTCTGGAATAGCTTGATATAAAACTGTATATCCCATCGCTATATACCGTTCCCCTGTTTTTAAGTTTCTATCTAAGGTAATCGCCAAACTTTAATTCCATCATCACCATAACTTACAATCGTTTGTCCATCTTGACTCATTACAGCCGAGTAAGCATTAATCCTTTCATTGTTTTCCTCCATAATTGCTAATAATTCTCTACCTAATTCCCATACTTTAATATCGTTTCCCATTTGTTTGTCTCCACAACTTACTAAAATTTTACCATCTAAGCTAATACTCAAAGAATCTATTACATTTTCCCAAAAACTCCAATTGTGGATTTCTTTAGCTGTCGCTAAATCCCAGATTTTAATATTGTTATTATAATCAGTAACAAAAGTTTGCCCATCAGGACTTATTGCAACTGCTAAAATCGGGTAAGCAAGACCTTCTATACAACTAATTTGTTTCCCTGTGTTTAAATCCCAAATTCTTATTGTTTTATCGAAACTTGTACTAATCAACTTAGTTCCGTCTGGAGTAATAGCAAGAGAAGTAATCTCTTTAGTATGCTCTGTTATTGTATAAATCTCTCTTCCTTCTTTTAAATCCCAAACTATAATTAATGAATTTTTATCACCACTAACTAAAACACTTGCATCTTGATTAATAGCTAGAACGGAAATACCATAACTTTTGTCTGGCTGTGTAGTCATTACACGTATTATTTGATTGTTTATAATATCATATAATACAATTTTTCCTATTCTACTACGGTTATAGGAACCACCTACGGCTAATATTTGAGCATCGGAACTAAGAGTCATGGAATAGATTTGATGAAAAAAATCGTAACCTAGCTTATTACTAGTTTTCTCGCCAAATATCTTGCTGCGATTTTGAATATTGTTTCCAGTTTCTAAATCCCACTCTTGCATATCTATATATGCTTCATAATAGTAATCACATGTGTCGATAATCATTTCATCTTCACTATCAAGATAATCTCCATAACCATCAGCGCAAAGTATTATTGTCTTTCTTTGAGGATGAATACCAATTGCTGCTATCCTGTAATGATAACAGAGAGGAATTGTGTAAATACACCGAAAATACTGATAAGGATTAAATTCTATAATCGCCTGTCTAACTCTAGTATCTGAAATATTTATTAATAATTTATAAGCTGCCAATTTTACTTTCTCTGATGGGTCTTTAAGAGCTTTTATTACAAATTCTAACCCTTCTTCGCCTTTGTCGATAAATTGTGATAAAGCAATGATTCTATATTGCTCGCTATTACTAGTTAAACGTTGTTTTGCTCCTTCCAAACCACCCAAAACTAGACCGTCTTTAGGAGAATTTTCTCCACCCAGTACGGCATCATAGTCTCTTGGTTGATTTGAATTATTTACCATCCTGTTCTAACCTTAAATCACTTTAATTTTGGTTTGGGCGCCTCTTTCAATGAGCATTTTCACTGTAAGTAAATATAAAAACTGCTATAACTATTACTCTTGTGGGGTGGGCTTTCTCTTGCCTTGCCATATGTATTAGGAACGGGCAGGGATGCCCATTCCACAAGATTTGCCCATTCCACAAGATAGATTATTTTTTCCCACAAGTATTATTTTAATTTGGCGATGGCGCCTTTTTCAACTAGCATTTTGCCTGTGAGTAGGTCTTTTACTGTTACAACTAATACTCGTTGTTCGTTGACTTCAAATTGGGCTTGTATTCTGTCTATTCCTGTTTCTCCGGGTGGTTGGAGGTGTGCTACACATACTTGTTGATGGTGGGTTTCTAGGGAACGGTAGGTGTCTTGTTTTACTAAGTTACTACTGGTCATTCTACCGGATGCGTCGTATGTAACTTCTGCTTGGGAGAGTTCTGCTACTTCTCCGATGTCTAAACGTATTTCTCGTTGTCCGTCACTTGCTACTTGTAGGGTTAATGGTTCTGATTTGGCGCCTGGATATTTGGCTCCTTTTTCTATCAAGGTATAATATGAGTAGCTTTTGCTGTGAGGTTCCCAAAGTCGGATAGCATAGCTGTGACGCAGGTAGTCATCGACTTCTGCCATTTCGCTTAATGCTAAGGCGCCATGTGCGACTGCTTCAAAGGGTTTGTCTAATTTGACTTTTTGCTTACCAAAGTAGGATACCACTAGTTGCTGTACGGCGGGTATTTGACATGTACCTCCAACGAGTAATACTTGTTCGATGTTGGTTTTGCTTATTCCTTTGGTTAATGCTATGGCTAATACTTCGTCTATTGCTTGCCGTAGTTGCTCTAATAATTGCTGATTTTCTAATATATCTGCTAGTTCGTCCCTGTTTAATTGTAGTTCGTGGGACATAAAGTTCTCATCGTCAAACCAAGATTCTTTCGCTTCCTCAGTTGTGGAAAGTCGTATTTTTAAACTTTCGGCAAGTTCCAGCAGGTTCATATAACCAATTTCCCCTACTGTGTCACGTGTGGCGCCTGTTTTTTGGAGATAATGTTCAACAATCCAGTTATCTACATCTACACCACCAACGAATGCATCTGACTTTGCGATAACTTCTGCTTTGACTGCTTGCTGTTCAGATGCTGGTTTGATGGTACGTACTAAACTTAAATCAAGCGTACCACCACCAAAGTCAATTACTAATACAAGCGTTCCTGGACGCCGAACTGCGTAACCAAGTGCAGCAGCAGTTGACTCATCGACAATTTGTAAGTTTGGAATATTTAATTTATCGGCAACACTGCGAAACCAATCGAGATATCGTTCAAAGGCGCCGACTGGTACTGTAAATATAGCTTGACTTGGTTGTAACTGTTCTTCAACTTGGCGCCAAACTTCTTTAAGAAATGTTTCAGAAATAGCTTCCGCTGAATAACTATTACCATCTAACAAACGGGGAGGTGGCACAAAATCTGCTGCTAAGTCGCGTTTGAAAGTGCGAAACGCGCGTTCGGGTTGAGAAAATCCTAAACGCTTTGCCCGTACTGTTTCGCCAAAGATGAAGCGATTTTGACCTTCGACAAATACTAAGGAAGGGACTACAGTTACCGCTTCTCCCCCAATTTCAAAGCGTCTTGATATGTCACCAAATTTAAGAGTTCTGGGAGTTTGCGTAATAATATCTGTAGTACAAACTACCGTATTGCTAGTACCAAAATCAATAACTACTGTAGTCATCTTAAATAAACCACATAAAATCTTACCTTTCTTTCTTACCTTTGCGTCCTTTGCGAACTTTGCGGTTCGTTCCTCTTATATAACCGCAAAGGACGCAAAGTTCGCAAAGAAGAATTATCCAGCACCACCAGGTAAAGTCCGACTTACCTTAGCAGGACATAAAATCTTACCCTGATGCTGATACCCTAAAAACCTGACATAAACTTGTTCACCCTCAGCAATATCTGAACTATCAGGTTGATGTACTTGAGGGTCATATGCTACTTGTTCCCAAGGTTTACCAATTTGTTCATAACCCCATTCCTTAAGTAAATTATCAAGGGGTGCGAACATCGAAAGTAAATTCTTCGCAGGTAACTCAGGTTTGGCGCCGACCATTTGATGGATACTAGGGTAGTTAGTCAGCAGTGACTGTAATTGAGCAAATGTAGATTCGCGAAATACTTCAGTTATCTCAGCTTTCTGCTGTTGCATTTCTTCATGGAGTCGCAAACCTTCTTTATATAAACTATCTACTTTTTCTTCTAACTGCTGCGCTTCATTCTTTAACTGCTCGCATTTTATACGGTGTGCTTCTAGCTCAGGGTTTTCGACTGGTAAGTTTAACTTGTCGAATAATGTTCCCAAGGGTATCGAGAAAACCTTAGCAACAGTAGCAAGTTCAGCAAACTTAAGATTTTTCCCATCTCCATCACGCAACTGCCATACAGCAATTTGACTCAAACCTGATTTTTTTTCTAAAGCTTTCCAGTTCGAGATACCTGCTTGCTTCATCCAACCAAGCAATAACTCATCCAGGTTGCCAGCATTATGACTTACCGATAATAGCAACGACAACAATCCAACACCACTAACTATAATGGCGCCGACGGCAAGCAAAAAAACAACGTTATCCCAGCTAATTACTATCATTGACATTTTTACTGTTGTTTAAGAGACTGATTTTCTGCCTGTGTCTCGTGTTCCTCACCTTCGTAGTACTCAGGCAAAAGTTCTTGGTCTTCCACCTCTCCCAGCGCACTTTCTATTCCAGAAGTGGTTTCAGTACAACCAGTACCTGAACCGTTAATCACAGTCTCCGTAATTTTACCGTCTTTGCCAATTTTGTACTCTATCTTTTGATACTCTGCCATAAATTTAACCCCCCTCTATGTTTCGCACGTTAATAACAGCGTTCTAACATTTTCTCACCCAAATCGGCAATGTATCCCCGTAGGTTAGGCGTCTCGCCTGACCTAGGACAGGCAAGATGCCTATCCTACGGGTTTATTGCAATTATAAAACGCAGGTACTACTCTATTTAATAAGAGTTTATAAAGATAAATCTTGGCGCCGAATAATCTCGTCAATATAGGGAAAAATAAGCACGAATGCAAAGGTGAAGCATTATGTCAGATAATCATAACCGTCCCAGAGACTTCGACTCGGTACTAGGTGGGAACTTTCCACCACCAATAGACAGTGTAGTGCTAGGTGGAGTCGAGGGTATTAAGCGTCGTCTATCAAACCCAGTCACACAAACGCGCATCCTAGCACTACTAGAAGCGCTAAACTACGGGGAAGAAGGATTAAATTTGGTAATTCAAAGTCTACGCGACGAATCTAATATAGTACGGCGCCTTGCCTATAAAACACTAACTCGTACCACGGCGCCGAAAATTCAAGAAGTGTTGGAAGCGTATAAACCGTGGGTATTGGAAGAACGCTTACCGCAACATGATGACAATTATAAAATCTTTGCAAAGCGTAAAGTTGTAGATTTTGACCAAGTTACAGGTATTGCAGACCCTATAAATAAAGCTTATGCACTTCATTGCGAGTATGAATCATCTGCTGGTGAAAAAAATATGGCAGAAAAAGTCATCGAATTATCAAAAGACCCAAATGCTGGAAAATTGGAAGCATTGGTCATTGGTATGTGGAACGAACCGTATGATGATAGTTCCAGCAGTATTGTAGATGCTCTTGTGGAAGCAAAAAATCGCTTTACAAATCTTAAAGCTTTGTTTATTGGCGATATGACAAGTGAGGACTGTGAAATTTCTTGGATAATGCAAAGCGATATTAGTCCAATACTGCGCGCGTATTCTAATTTAGAAGTGTTACAAGTTAGAGGAGGAACACAATTAGCGTTTAATCCTCCTGTACGGCATGATAAATTGAAAGCACTAGTTGTAGAGACAGGTGGGTTAAGTCGAGTTACTGTAGATGAAATATGTTCAATGAATTTACCTGCGCTAGAACATTTAGAAATATGGTTTGGTAGTGCTAACTATGGTGGAGATGCTTGGATAGAAAATGTCAAGCCAATTTTAGAAGATTTAATTTTTCCTAACTTGAATTATTTGGGGTTATGTAATAGCGAATTTACTGATGAAATAGCTCATGCTATTGTACATTCTCCGATATTAGACTCTCTAAGTATACTTGACTTGTCAATGGGGACGTTAGGAAATGATGCTGCACAAGTTTTACTTGATTGTCCAAAAATAAATAATCTTGATATGTTAATTTTAGATGATAATTTTTTGTCTAAGGAAACACTCAAAAAGTTTTTAAAGCTTGATGTGAAAGTCCTTTCAGATGAACAAAAGGAAGAAGAGGATACAGATTATTACATTAATGGTCGCTATTGTTCAGTAGCGGAGTAAGCTGCTACATGATATAACAATAAAAGTGGCGCCAAAAAAGGTAAAGAAGCAACATGACAATACGACAACCTCGCTACAGTAAGGAAGAATTTGCTCGTCGCGGTCACGCAATCTACGAATCTTCGGTTAGATTGCAAGTCGAAGGGGAGAACTACGGCAAAATTGTGGCAATTGATATTGAAACTGGAGCTTTTGAGGTTGCGGACAATAGTGTTACTGCTTCCAAACTATTGCTTAGTCGTTACCCTGATGCACAAATCTTTTGTATCCGTATTGGACACCGTGCTGTTCATCGGTTTGGTTTTCATTCTCCCTCTACGACATAATATGATAATTGGAAACGTAAATGCGAACCGTGAAGCAATCGTGCAATTGGTTGTGCTTGGTTCGCAACAGCAGCAAAAAGAAATTCAGGCAGTTATAGATACTGGATATACAGGTTTTCTAACTTTACCACCAACTATCATTACATCTCTTGGTCTTACTTGGTACGCCCGTCAAGAGGGTATTTTAGGTGATGGCAGCTTGTGCATATTTGATGTGTACGAAGCATCCATCATCTGGGACGGTCAAACCAGGATTATTGAGGTTGATGAGGCACAAACAGAACCATTGGTTGGGATGGGATTAATTGAAGGATACGAGTTGCAAATTCAAGGTGTTGCTGGTGGATTAGTAACAATAACAGCGTTACCATAAAAAGTGCTTCCATTCATTATTTTGTACATATTTATATGCAAAAAATAGAATGCATATTATGCACTTGCTAGAGCAATAATCTTTATATTCTTAATATTTCAGATAATTTTTTGTCAGAGGAGATGATTAAGCAGTTTGATTGCCTTAATATTAAGGTAATAGCAAATAATCAGAAGAGTTTGGATGAAAACTTTCAGATGGGACTTTAGCAGATAAAGGAGCAGAAATATTATTTAACTGTCCAGCTATTAACCGCTTGTATACTTTGAATGTAAGTAGAAACTACTTATCTTCAAACATGGTTAAAAAGTTATCTAAGCTTAAATGTCATGTAATTGCTCAATCACAAAAGCATTTCCGATACTCACCGACATACGAATAAAGAGATTTTGATAAATTTGATAAAAATTATATCTAAAACAATGATTAACAACTCTAAGTAACCCCAAAAATTTGATGCTGTATTTGGTGGACAGGCGCCTCCTCCTATTGATAATTTAGTTTTAGGTGGAATACAAGGCATACCCTAGATGTATCAGGGAACCGCATAAACCCAGGAATGTTAGAGCAACTCTCCCAACTAAAATGTCGTGTTCTCACAGGTTCTCAATTTAACGACCGTTATTACTCAATCTGGGAATAATATAATTAGGAATTACGGTACTGTTACAATCATGAATAATAAACCTCTCCCCCAACCCCTCTCCTGCAAGGAGAGGGGAGTATTTATTTTCCCCCTTCCCTTGTAGGGAAGGGGGTTAGGTGGTTAGGTTTCCAAATAACTTGCATCAATTACACAGTATAAAACCACTAATTTTAAATGAATAATCCCAACAAACCCACAAACTAAGACGCAGTACTCGGAGGACAGGCGCCTCCTCCCATAAACAGTGTAATATTAGGAGGAATAGAAGGAGTTGAAAAACGTTTAGCAAGTGGGTTGGCAGAGTATCAAATTGCTGCACCTAATGACGCGCTGCATTATGGAGATGCTGGTTTAGACGTTATTTTAAAGTCATTACAAAATACTACAGGCAAAGTAAAATTATTAGCATACTCTCACTTACGCGTGCGCTCAGAAACCTGGATACAAGAAGCACTAAAAGCTTATAACCAGTATGAATTTGTACAATGCGTTCATACTTTTACAGGACAAAAATCTAAATTAGGTCAAGTTAATGCGGTTACTTTAAGTCCTCATTAGAAATAAATTTATGTTCTTCTGGATTACTCAATCGCCATATTCTCAAATCTTGATAGTAGTGAAATTGCTAAAACTCTTGTATTACAAGCATCAAATAGACTTCCTGGCATAGAAGCAGGTAACTTAACATCTCTTACATTATTCCTATATTTAGCGCCTGCGTTCGTTGGAGCTTTAATCAGCATTGCATGGCGCCACTAACCATACGTGTATAAAAAAATCGCTATATTCTCAAATCTTGATAACAGTGAAATTGCTAAAACTCTTGTATTACAAGCATCAAATAGAC
>NZ_JBXXZH010000261.1:0-12400 GCF_059640475.1 Calothrix sp. CBUCES-K 9914 | reverse complement strand
AGCAACCTGTACCACCTCAAACTTCGGAAGTTGTACCATTACAACAAGCTTCTAACCAAACATTTAACCCAGCAACACTAAATTTAGAAACAACTCCACCAACTTCTGAGCAACCTGTACCACCTCAAACTTCGGAAGTTGTACCATTACAACAAGCTTCTAACCAAACATCCAATCCAGCAACACCAAATTTAGAGACAACCTTACCAACTTCGGAGCAAACTGTACCACCTCCAAGTTCAGAAGTTTTACCATTACAGCAAGCTTCTAACCAAACATCCAATCCAGCAACACCAAATATAGAGACAAATGTACCAAATTATGAGCAAACTGAACCAATTCAGGCTTCAAAAACTTTACCATTACAACAAGCTCCTAACCAAAACACTAACTCAGACACGCCCGATATAAAACCAACGGCGCCTGTTTTTAGGCAAACAGCATTACCTCAAACTTCATTCCTTGATCCATTACAGCATTCAAACCAGAATAGTGACTCGACAAATATACAGACACAGGCGCCTGTTCCAACTCAACCAACATCACCAGAAACTAGCGAAGTTACACAGCCTGCGAAGGCAGGCTTTGATAATATAGCGACACCTTTTAATGTGTCCCAACCAGAGAAATTTGTAATTAATCAATCAAATACACAAAAAAATCTTAACTCACATCATCTCTACGAAAATAATGCTACAGAAGATATTATACAAAGAAAAACGGCGACTCCAAATAATTATTCATCGCCACCTTTAATTTTTAAAAAATCAAATTCAAATCATACATTCTCTAGTAATCATATAGATACTCCTTCACAATGGTCAAATATTGAGAGTTTACTAAATATAGGTAGCGATGAATCTAGTTTTACCGATTTTAATCGTGAAACTGGAAGTAATTATAATTCTCAAACAAGTAACAAATTTCCTATTCAACAAAAACCTGCATATTCACACAAAGCAATTAACGAGAATCAAGATAAAATACCTAGTGACATAGCTACCGATATAAAACCAATCACTGAAACTATAAAAAGTTCTTTTGATGATTCATCTAATTCAAAGTCAGATGATTCAAATTTAGCTAACTCTAAAGAAGATGATGAAATAGCTCTCGAAGCACTTGCTCGTGAAGTATATACAAGATTACGGCAACAGCTAGAGATAGAAAAAGAACGTCAAGGAGTTTTCACAGGTCGTCTACCTTGGTAATTATATTTTAGATAAGGAGAACAATTAATTATGCCAAGTCCTTCTGTTATTACTCCTCAAAAACGCCAGCCCCAACTTGAAAAAGCTAAATTAAAAGCTTATAACGGTGAGGCGCCTGATATCGAATTAATGTTTAATCCCAGTGAAATCAGTTTTTCTCGAACTGTTAACTGGCAAAAACATCCAGGGAATAGAGGAACAACTTTATTACCAAAAATTAATTTTTCTGGTGTTGAACCTTATCAGTTTACACTTAAACAATTGATTTTTGATACCTACGAAAAGAAAGAGTCAGTAATGACATATATTGATATTATTAAAAAGGGAGTAGAAACTATTGAGCAAGCAGCAGATAAACGTCCTCCAGTTTATACGTTTATATGGAAAGATGAGTATTTTTACTGCGTTATGGTTAGTCTAACCTATACCATAAATATGTTTCTTACTGATGGAACACCAGTTAGAGCAATGGTTGATATTTCATTGCAAGAAGTAGATAAAAATAATCTACCTGGAGGAACAGAATCTGCTGCTCAGGCACAACGAGCAAATGACCCTAAAGGTCAAGCTCTTGACGCAGCCCCAAGTCCAGCTGCTGGTGGTCAACAACAAGCTGGTGGTCAACAACAAGCTGGTGGTCAACAACAAGCTGGAGGTCAACAAAAATCTGGAGGTCAACAAAAATCTGGAGGTCAACAAAAATCTGGAGGTCAGCAAAAATCTGGTGGTCAACAACAAGCTGGTGGTCAGCAAAAATCTGGTGGTCAGCAAAAATCTGGAGGTAAACGAAAAGGATAGCAATAACGTACAGGTCATGTCTTTGTTATTAAAGGGAAAAAATATGGTACAACAAAGTCTTTATTTATCTTTACCCAAAGTAGAAATAGGAGGAGCGCCAGCATCTCCTGAATTAATTAAGGATTTATTGCAAATTACTATTGAAGAAAGTTTGCACTTGCCTGCTATGTTTACGCTGGTGGTTCACAACAGCTATCTACCTACTAATGATAAAGCTGATTACAAACCCTGGCGCCACGAAAAGGTGTTTGAAATTGGTAAAAAGGTTAGATTGGGATTTATTTCTAGTAATACCCAAGACGACAATTTTAAGCAACCAAAAGATGGCTACTTGATTGATGGCGAAATTACGGCGATTGAAGTTCATTATAATAGTAAATCTGAGGCGCCCATTATTGTTCGCGGTTACGATACCTCGCATCGACTGCATAAAGGGCGCCAAAATCGCTCTTTTTTGAATACCACCGATAGCGATATAGTACGCAAAATTGCTACTGAAGTAGGTATACAAGTTGGAAGAATAGATCCGAGTGGCGCCGCGAATGAGTATGTTTTTCAAGAAAACCAAACTAATATGGAGTTTTTGCGAGAAAGAGCTGCTCGTATTGGTTTTGAGCTTTTTATTGAAGATGGCAAAATTAACTTTCGTAAACCAGAAGCTCAAACAAATGTAAAACTGGAATGGCTAGATGAAATTAGCAGTTTTAGTACTCGCGTTACTAGCGCAGAACAAGTAAGTGCAGTTGAAGTGCGTAGTTGGGACTACACTCAGAAAAAGTTAATCAGTTCTAAGGCTGTATCAGAGAAGGTAATAACTAATACTGGTAATCAAACAGGAAGTAGTAGCAGTAAAAAGTTCAACATCAGTAAACCCCCGCAAATGACTGTTGTAGATAAACCCGTTTTTAGTGCCAAAGAAGCAGAGGTTATGGCTCAAGCTTTATGTGATGAATTAGGGGGAGAATTTGTTTATGCAGATGCAAAAGCAGAAGGTAACCCTAACATTCGACCGGGTAAATTTGTAGATTTACAAAATTTAGAAAAGATGGGTAATCGTTTTAGTGGTAAGTACTATATCACGGAAACACGCCACTTTTATAGCCAGCGAGTTTATACTACGGAGTTCAGCGTTCGAGGTTTGCGTTCTGGTAATTTATATAATTCGATTTCACCACAAACACGTTTACAACCTGGTCAAACATTTTTGGTAGGAATTGTTACTAATAATAATGACCCTAATGGATTGAGTCGAGTTAAAGTCAAGTTTCCTACTCTTACCGAAGAACATGAGAGTTACTGGGCAAGAGTTGTATCAACAGGCGCCGGTGCGGGTCGCGGTACAGATTGGCTACCAGAAATTAATGATGAAGTTTTGGTTGGTTTTGAACATGGTGATATTCATCGACCTTATATCATTGGTGCTGTTTGGAACGGGAAAGATGCACCACCTACTTCTGTCAAAGATAGTGTTGTAGCCGGTCGAGTTCGTCTGCGAACCTTTAAAACGCGCGTTGGACATCAATTACAGTTTGTAGATGAAGATAAAGCCACTAGTAATACAGGTGTATATATAGAGACCAAAGGTAGAAACAAAATTAGTGTGAATGACACTAGGAGGTTTATAGAAATAGAAACATCAGCAGGACAAAGAGTACTGATTAATGATGTTGATGGCAGTATAACTATTAATGCGAATACTAGAATAACTAATACTGCAGCAGCTTCTATTACCTCAACAGCTTCATCTATTACTTCAACGGCTACTGGCATTATGAATATGAGTTCAGGTGGTGCAATGAGTATGACATCAGGCGCCGCTGTTAGTATTACCGCTGGTGGCGCCATTACAATTACTACACCTGGTCTTTTGTCTATCACTGCTGGAATTCTGACACTAACTAGTACTGCGGGTCCAATTACACTTATTACACCAACAGGTCCTAAACCTTTTCCATAAATGGTGGAAAGGGAAAACTCGACTTTTGGCGAATAGGTTTATATCTTCTGCCCCAATATTTTAGATATATATGGTATGCACTGCGGAGGGCGCCTTCTATGCCAAACCCGGTTTATGGTGAGCAGCGAGAATATCTGGGAAAAGGTTGGGCTTTTCCACTGCAATTAAATGTGCAGGGTGGAATAAAGTTTAGCAGTGAGGATGAGAAAGTTAGAGAATCTATTTGGATTATTCTTCGTACTAGTCCAGGTGAACGACTTTATCGACCAAACTTTGGGTGTCGCTTGTCAGAGTTAGCTTTTGCTCCTTTGAACAGCGAGACCTTACTGCAAATTCGTATGTATGTAACAGAAGCTTTGGAGGTTTGGGAACCACGTATCACTCTTGATGATGTTCGCACTGATACCGACCCTGTACGCGGTAGAGTGGACATTATCATCAAATATAAACTTAAGGATTATCCTGATATTTATAGCTTGGTTTATCCTTTTTATTTGGTTTCAGGGGAGTAGGGAGGGGAAGGGCTGGGCAGGCAAGATGCTTACCCTACAGGATTAAAAATCTAAAATCTAAGATAAAACTGTGGAATTTGACTTTAATCTAAAATAAAACTGTGGAATTTGACTTTTTACCAAAATTACCTTCTTCTAATTTAGATGACCGCACCTTCGATGATTTGGTGGAAGAGTGCATTATGCGTATTCCTCGCTACTGTCCGGAATGGACAGACCATAATCTAAGTGACCCTGGAATTACGCTTATTGAATTGTTTGCTTGGTTGACTGACCAAATGCTACTTAGGTTTAATCAAGTACCACGTAAAAATTATGTTGCATTTCTAGAATTACTGGGCATTCGTCTCCAGCCACCTGCCCCTGCGCGCACTAATTTAACTTTTTATTTAAGTTCTGATTTGCCGGAGACTTATACAATCCCAGCAGGAGTTGAGGTTGCAACGGTACGAACTCAAACCACTGAAGCTATTACTTTTAGTACTGATTCTCCTTTGGTTATTGCAAAACCCCGTTTACAACATTTTTTAACAGCAACAACTGTAGAAAAAATTCCTTTATCTTTGAGAGAAAGGGTAACTAGTACTTGGAACCGTCAATCTGAATCTTTCTGGGAAGGTAGCGAACAGCCTATTTTTGAAGAGGAACCGTTACCTGGTAACTGTTTTTACATTGTCATTAATTCTGATGACCCTCTTGATGGTAATGTTTTAGAAATTACTATTCAAGGCGCCTCTGCTACACCTACTGGTATTAATCCGAACCAACCACCACGTCATTGGGAAGCTTGGGATGGGGAGGAATGGCAACCTGTTTTATTAAAAGAAGTAGATGATCAAACGCGAGGTTTTAGTTTCTATGAAATTGCTGAACAGGGTAGTTATCCAGAACAAGGCGCCGGAATAAGACTACACTTACCGCAAAACTGGCCTGTTACTAACTTTATATCTTATCGAGGTCGCTGGATTCGCTGTGTACTAACTCCATTAGATGCAAATAATTCCGGTTATAATCGTCCTCCAAGAATTATTGGTTTAGGAGTACGTAGTGTTGGTGGTACTGTACGCGCGAGTCAAAGTAATCTAATTGAAGATGAGCGTTTGGGTATTAGTAATGGTAAACCAGGGCAAGTTTTTCAACTTCAACAACCACCAATTTTAGAACGTCGAAGTGAGGAGTATATATTAGTTATTCCTCCAAATGGTTTGCCTCAAAGATGGGAGGAAATTAGAGATTTTGCAGATTCTAGTTCACGAAGCCTTCATTATATAATAGATTCGATTACTGGTACAGTTCAGTTTGGTCCTTTGATACGCGAACCTAATCAATTGAAAAACTCTACACAAGTTCGCGCGCGCATCCAGCGACCAAGACCAGAAGACACATTTGTTCAAGTTCGTGATATAGAAGATAACAGCTTTGAGCATCAGTACGGTGCAGTTCCGGAGCGCGGTTCAGAAATTCGTATGGTTAGTTACCGTACTGGAGGAGGTAGACAAGGTAACGTTCAAGAGAATTCACTGCAATTTTTAAAATCTGCTGTTCCGTATGTTGAGAGTGTTATTAATCACCAGAGTGCGATTAATGGAGCAGATGCAGAGTCACTTGAACAAGCGGTTATTAGGGCGCCAAAAATATTGCGCTCTCGCGACCGTGCAGTTACTGTTGAAGATTTTGAAGCATTAGCTCAAATTGCAGGGCAAGGATCAATTGCTCGTGTTCGCTGTTTACCAGCAGAAATGAATCGACAAGCAGGTACAGTTAGTTTGTTGTTAGTGCCGAATTACAATACAGATGGTATTGTCCAAGGACAAGGTTTATCTCCTGATAAATTCGACCTTAGTCCTGCACTCAAAGAACAAGTTTTGCGTTATTTAGATGAAAGGAGATTATTAGGAGTACAAGTACAATTACAGCAACCAGAATATATGGGCGTTTCTGTTCAAACCGAAATCGCTTTAGAACCAGCTTATGATAACCCTAGGGCGCGTGAAGAAATTTTGCGTACTATTCGATTATCTCTGTATAAATTTTTAAATCCTTTAACAGGAGGTATTGAAGGAAAAGGTTGGGCATTTGGGCGCCCACTTTATGAGTCTGATATTGTGGCATTACTCCAACAAGCGCGCGGTGTTCGCTATCTTGGCCCTGTTTTACTATTTCCTATACGTAAACAAGGAGATACATGGAGGCGCCAACCTTCACCGGAGCGCGTTATTGACCCTGGAGTTCAAGGTTTAATATGCTCGTGGGCTGATAGTAACTTGCGCTCCAATCATGTAGTTAATGTTCTTAATCGTTAATCAAAAGTGCTGAGTAGAAAGTGCTGAGTGCTGAGTAAGAAGAAAACTCAAAACTCACCACTCAAAACTCACCACTCACCACTCAAAACTCACCACTCAAAACTCACCACTCACCACTCACCACTCACCACTCACCACTCAACACTCAAAACTCAGCACTCAGCACTCAGCACTCAGCACTCAGCACTATTATGGTTCAAAGTCGTTCTACCTCTGATGTCAAAATAGACTTAATTCCAATGCAAATTCCCGAAGCTTTACCGGGGGTAGCTTTGGCGTTTACAGGGGCAGAAGGTCTTGATGCAGCAGTTGCCCTTAACAGTTTGCTGTTGCATCCAGGGCAATCAAGTGAAATGATTGTGCAAGTTAAAAATTTGACTGAGTATCCGTTGGAGTTGGACTTTAGAGTTGAGGGTAATTTTCCTCCAGAGTGGTGTCAAATTGGTACGGATGACAGCGAGCTTCTACCAAACGAACAGATGCAAGCTGTGCTTTATTTTCAAGTTCCTGCAACTTTTTTTGAAGACCAACAAGCAATATTACCAGGAAAAAGGGATAGATTAAATCTTGACTTTCGTTGTTCTGTTCATTTACGTGTAAACCCAGATACTGACGAACAGAAAATCGAGACAAGCGACGAATTTTATTTATGTATACGTCCTTGGTCTTTATACATGGAGTTTTTGCCGCTCCTTTATCGTGAAGTTGACTTTATTGGTCGCTTTATAAATATTTTTGAACAGGCTTATCAACCAGCTATTGATAGTTTCAATAGTATGTGGGCAAACCTTGATGCTTTGACGGCGCCTGTCGCATTGTTACCGTTTTTGGCTTACTGGGTTGGTTGGCAGTTTGAAGAAGAATGGGAACTTCCACAGCAACGTCGTTTAATTCGGCGCGCGGTCGAGTTGTATCAGTGGAGGGGAACTCGTAAAGGATTGCGTCTTTATTTACACTTGTATACTGGATTACCTTTGGATGAAGATATAGCAAATGAGAATGATAAACATATTAGTATTACTGAACCTTTTGGTAATGGTTTTATTCTTAATGATGCAGAACTTGGAAATGCTGTGTTAGGAGGAGGACAAGCATATCATTTTGTTGTGCGTTTGCGTCCTGAAGAATCAAATAATTTACATGAAGCGTTGATAAGGAGGATTATTGAGCAAGAAAAACCCGCTTATTGTACGTATGAATTATTTATAGAAAATCCCCCCTAGCCCCCCTTAATAAGGGGGGAACAAGAAAGATTATAGCCCCACTTGTTAAGGGGGGTTGGGGGGATCAAAATCCAAAATTTCAAATCCATTCATGTGCGAAGCAAAATTTCTATGTCACATCCTTTTCCACCCCCACCAATTCAACCTTTTGAGCGTTTACAAGCTTCTGATGGTTTACTTATTAATGCTGAACGCTGGCGGAAAGCACATAATTACCATCGCGTGCGGCAGAATACTCATTATCAATGTTTGAACCAACCGGGAATTGTTTGCGGTTTGGGTGTGCGAGATATTGAGGCGCCGAGTAACGTTGAAGCTAAGTATCGAGATGGACGTTGGGTACAAATTCAACCGGGAATTGCAATAGATTTGGCTGGTAATTTGATTGTTGTGCCAACACCTTACGATTTTCCAATTGATTTGGAAGTCGCAAGTAGTCAACCTTTGATGATTTATTTAACTGTTAGCTATATTGACCCTGAAGAATTACGCGCGCGCGATTCTAGAGATACTGTGCGTGAAACTTACCGATTTGACCAGAGAAATTCAGCACTTGATGCTTCCGAAATAGAAATTTGTCGAATTCTTTTGCAACCAGGACAGAAAGATATTACCCAACCTGCTGATGCTTTTTTTCCTGGTTACAATAATATAAATTTACGTTATCGTCGTCAAGCACAAGCACGACCTCAAGCTATTGTGCAACTGGCACAGGTGAATCATAGTGATTCTGCATCTGACCGTAATTTTTTTAATTTATCTTATTTGTTAGAATCTGTTGAATCTTTGTATCCTTATTTACAAGGAATTAGTGAAGCTGGGCAAGTTACTTTATCAGAAAAGTTTCAAGAAAATGACTTGCTTTATTTGACTGGGCAAGAAGCGTTATCCTTTAACAGCGTTGAGTTGGAATCTCTGAAAAAGTACTTGAACTCAGGTGGAGTAGTTTTAGTCGATGCACCTACTAATGCGACTGCTTTAATAGAAAGTACTCGCTCTTTTGCAGAACAGTTAAAAATCTCTTTGAAACCTTTAACAGAATTACGACGTGACCATCCTTTAAGAACACAACCTTTTTTGTTTGCAGCTTTACCGATTGTAAATCAACGACCAGTAGAAATATTTACTGGTGGAGGTATAATTTTAATCATTGGTGATTTAGCTTCTGCTTGGGGGTTGGATAAAGACCTGACTTTACCTCGAATTGTGATTCGCACTGCCCAAGAGTTAGGTGTTAATATTCTTTCTTATGCTTGGAAGCGGCGCCAGCTGATTGGTTTGCAACAAGAGGATGATTCTGGAAAGTGGTAGCGAGAAAAGGGTTATAAATACAAGTTTTGTGAACCGTGGTTCACGTTATAAATACGTATATTGATTGTCACAAATATTTCTACGTATAAAAGCGACCATGCTTAATTGGATAAGGTAAAATGAGAGATGGTTCAAAATGCTCATCTTAAACAGGAGCAAGGGTTGACAACTAGTTAGCTAAATACTACCATTTACTAGTAAACGTTCCCAAGCAGTGAATGAGTTATATTCCACTCAGAAAAGCGGTCGAGTTTCTGGGCATGAGTCCAAACACTTTGAGGAAATATGCAGATGAAGGGAAAATCAAAAGCATCAAAAACGCAGCAGGGCAAAGACTCTACGACGTTGAATCATACACAAGAGGTGATTCAGTTGGAACTGCCGTTACAGTATGCTACTGTCGAGTCTCTTCCTCAAAACAAAAAGACGACCTCACAAGGCAAATCGTGTACATGCAATCCCTCTACCCAAAAGCAGAAATTATCAGAGACATTGGGTCAGGTATCAACTTTAAGCGCAAAGGTTTGCAGTCCTTATTGGAACGCCTTATGCGCGGAGATAAGTTCACGCTTGTCGTTGCCTGTCGTGACCGACTCGCACGGTTTGGATTTGAAATGTTTCAGTTCATGGTCGAGCAAAACGGTGGAGAAATCGTGGTTCTCGACAAAACTGTCCACTGTCCAAACTCCGAACTTACCCAAGATTTACTCTCAATCCTTCACGTCTTTAGTTGCAGAATGCACGGACTTAGAAAATACTCCAAAAAAATCAAGGAAGATTTATCTAAGGCTGAATCCGGAGCAGAAAACGACGATTAGAAATTGGTTTGGTGTAGCAAGATATGTTTATAACCAAACCATTGAACTATTAAGAGATGGAGTAATAAAAGCATCATGGAAAAGGATTAAGGGAAGTATTCTTAACAACCTGCCTGGTTGGTGTGATAGTACTCCGTATCAAATTAAATCAATTGCAATTAAAGATGCTTGTAAGGCAGTAAGTAACGCCAAACTAAAATATAAAAATACGGGTGTCATTTCGAGATTTAATTTTAAGTCAAGAAAAGAGCCAAAACAATCGTGTTATATTCCAAAATCTGCCGTATCAGTGAAAGGAATTTATCACACAATATTAGGTGAAATAAAGTTTACAGAACGTTTACCTAAAAACTTTGGGGATTGTCGTTTAGTATGCGTCTATGGCGACTACTATTTGACTCTGCCAACAAGTAGTCTACAACTAGAAACCGAGAACCAAGGACGTGTTGTAGCTTTAGACCCTGGCATTAGAACCTTTTTGACATTTTACTCCGAGTCTTCATTTGGTTGGTTAGGGTCATACGCTAACATTAAAATCCAAAAGCTTTGCTTTAAGTTGGATGACTTATGTAGTGTCCTAACTAAATCTACCGGACAGCAAAAAAGAAGATTTAAAAAAGCAGCTAACCGTATAAGAGCCAAGATTAAAAATAAGGTCTCTGAACTACATAAAAAGTCAGCTAAGTTCTTGGTAAATAACTTTGATGTAATCCTGCTTCCAACCTTTGAAACATCCCAGATGGCTTCTAAAGCAAAGCGTAGAATTAGGTCAAAATCTGTACGCCAAATGTTAACTCTTTCTCACTATCAGTTCAAACAATTTATAAAACATAAAGCGAAGGAGCATAACAAAGTAGTGTTAGATGTTAACGAAGCGTACACATCAAAAACAGTTAGTTGGACTGGTGAAATGGTAAAAATTGGTGGGTCTAAAATCATTAAATCTCCATCCACAGGTCAAACTATGGACAGAGATTTAAATGGTGCGCGGGGGATTTTCCTTCGTGCATTGGTTGATACGCCCTGGTTGAGAGAGAATCTCAGCTTGAGTATTTGTTAGCATGTGTTGGGAATTGCTAGCGAAAATGTATCGGGAGTTGTATTGTGCCATATAGTCAATTTAAAACATTGGCAAGTGTAAAGTCGGCATTTGGGATTAGTACACGAGAGGGTGTGCGTTTCTTGCCACAGCTACCTCCCCTAGAACCTTCTTCTACACTCCAGAATTATTTAGAGTATAGTTTACCTGTTGCAACAGCGACGGGAAGTGAAAAGGCTCGTTCGGAATTGATAATTAGCCCTGTTTTGTTAGAAGTGCGTCAAATTTTACAGCAAAAAATTAGCTTTTTTTCAGGAGAGGATTTTACTGTTGATGAGGCGCTAGGTTTAAATGGGAGTTGTGATTTTTTGTTGAGTCGCTCTACAGAGTTGATTGAAATTGAGGCGCCAGTTTTTATTTTAGTTGAAGCAAAAAAAGCTGACCTAAAAACGGGTTTAGGGCAGTGTGCATCAGAGATGGTAGCAGCACAGATGTTTAACCAGATGAAGGGACAGCCTATAGCTACAATTTATGGTTGTGTTAGTAATGGAACTCAATGGCGTTTCATGCAATTGCAAGAAAAGGTATTAACGATAGATTTGAACGATTATCCTTTACCCCCTGTAGGACAGATTTTAGCTTTTTTGACTTGGATAGCAGAAAATTAATTATAAGCTTTGTCGGTGCGTGACGCTACAAGTCTTATAATTATATTAAAGTTATTTGGTAGCGTCACGCACCCTACGTTTTTAATGCGATTAGTATTCCTTAAAGTTTCAATTTCTTAACCGAAATAGCACTGGCATTTTATCGGACGGATAAATTAATATGTTTTGCTGTAATTGTTCCAGGGAAGAACGACCGTTGACTAATTCCCAGTCGAAGTTAAGAATTAATAATGCTAGCATCATTGTTGCTTCTAGCATCGATAGATGTTCTCCCAAACAACGATGAGAACCTGAGCCAAAGTCTATCATTGGCAGTACACTACTTTCCTTACTATTTTCTAACCAACGTTCTGGCAAAAATTCCTCTGGATTAGCATAGACTTCTGGGTCTCTTCCAGCAGCAAGCATTGACCATGATACACCTGTACCACGAGGAATCACTTTACCTTCAATTACAGTATCACGTTGAGCCTCCAATGAGCTTGAGCCTGATGCGACTGAGTAGAGACGCAATGTTTCTTTGATAATTGCACGAATATAAGCCAATTCTTTGAGGCTTT
>NZ_JBXXZH010000260.1:0-12402 GCF_059640475.1 Calothrix sp. CBUCES-K 9914 | reverse complement strand
AAATACTTATTGACGTAATAAGTTTTAGCTTAACTTGACGCCAATGGCATCCTTGCCCGCCCCTCACCATAGGACAGGCAGGGATGCCTGTTCCACAAGCTATAAATGTTTTATTTTGTAAAGAGCTATAAGACGAACCAACTAACAAGTGTTGTTGTTTTTCAGATGCAAAATTATCAAGGAGTGTATCATCTTCAGTAACTAGCTGGTTGGCATCTGGTACGTAGAAGCAATCGTCTTGTTCTTGTATTATAAGTTGCTCAACCATGATTTTACCCACAATTTAATAGCGCTACTTCAATATATAAAACTTAAATTTGAGTAGCGCACGGCTCAATTATACCCTAAGAAGGATTGTTTTAATTAGAATCTTTTATCAAGCTAAGTTGAAATAGTCAGGAAAAATCGATATGCAACGAGAACAACTTGGCAAATGGCTACTCGGCACCGCAGCACTTTCAACAATTATTGTTCCTATCTGTGTAGATGCGGTTATATTAGCTGATGGTCACATGAATAATCCTGCATGGCTACCACACGCAAAGTTACATTGTGCAATGTCATTTTTCGCTGCTGTATCATTAGGAGGCGCCGCATTAGCAATATTAAAAGTTCGCCCAGTAACTGATAAATTTTCAATGGGACTTGCGACATTTCTAAGCTGTACTTTTTATATTGGATTAATTGCAGCAGGATTTTGGCCTGGTACTTCCTACGGGTTTATTGGCGACCCAGTTCTTGGAGATTTTCCAGAACCACAAATAGGAGGAATCACGATTTATCCAAATGTTATAGCTAGCGTAATTACTATAGCTATTGCCATTACAGGTTACTGGTTAATAAATCAAGTTAATGAACCAGGTAAGACCAATCAAACTTTAGCAGTAAAAGATAGTTAATCGTTGAAGCGCTAATTAATTTATGTTTTAAAAGTTTCCAAATAGACTACAGTTTAAAATCCCCCCTAACCCCCCTTAATAAGGGGGGGAAAAGAGTATTTTTAGCCCCCTTACTAAGGGCTTACAAAGGTAGGTATTTTGGATTTGGTCGTTTTTTCCCTATTTCAGCGGGCGCCCAAACGCTGAAACAACGAAACCTCGTTTAGTAATTGAGAATTTTCTCAACTATTTGCTCGATTCAAAAAAACCTACCCTTGAAAGCTTACTAAGGGGGGTTGGGGGGATTAAACGCGCGGATTGCGTACTAAATATTATTTAATTACCATTAGTGATGACTTGCTGACATTTAGTTAAATAATTCTCGACCTCTGAATGTTGGGGAAACAAGCGTTTTACTAACTGGAATTTTTGTAATGCTTGCAAGTAACGCCCTTGGCTGTAAAGTTGTAATCCTTTGCGATATTCCTGGTTAACTAATCCTTGTTTGTTGGTAATGTTTGCAGAGTCAAGAAATTCTTGAATTGTATCGCTAGTAAAAATAAAGGTAAAATTATCGTCGGGACCAAAGGTTACTAAACCGATAACTTCGCCTTGCTCATTGAGAACGGGGGCACCGGAATTTCCTTTAGGTACAGGAGCGGTAATTTGTATGACAGGTGTACCGTCTTTCAGGTTTTTCTTGGCAGAAACCTGACCGCTAGTAAAGCTAGCTTCATAGAAAGATTTTTCGTTAAAGAAGGGTAAATCTTCTACTAACCCTGGATACCCTACTACCGTTACTGAGTCTAAAAGTTTCACTTGGTTAGATTCTGCGAGTTTAAGGGTAGGGGCATTGATAAGATTAACTTTGATTATGGAAACATCTTTGCCTTTACCTGCAACGGCGCCTGAATTAATTATCTCAAAAGGTAGCTGTTCTTGATTTGGTAAGTATACTAACTGAATTGGTTTGGTTTCAATCCACTTTAATTCGGCTTCGACATTTTCTAGTGTTTGTCCGTCAGCTTCAAGTTTTGCTGCTAAATCTTTCTGAAAAACTTGCTGGCAATTTTCTGTGTTGGTAACATGGGCATTCGTGGCAATATAACCGTTAGGATTGACAAAGAAGCCAGAACCGTGACCTGTTATTGTTTCCAAGTCATATATTTTGCCATTTATTGGTGAATAAACTTTAGCTTTACAACCAACAACAACTCGAACTACCGATGGTTTAACATCTTCTGCGACTAAGTTGGCTTGTGATAGTTTTTTGGGTTGGCTGGAATTGATTTGTAAGGGTTGCTGGGAAATATCAGTTGTTTGAGATTTGACTGGTAAAATAGGGAATGCGGCGGAAAGTAAAGCAGAGAGAATTACAAGAGATTTGAATTGTTTCTGTATTTTGGGCAGCATGATATTATTTCCTTAATTTTCGATGTATTCGTTAAATAGTCTTGTGGCTTGATTTTAGATTGGTGAAACGATTAAATTTATTTGGTTGTATTGATTGGAAAGTTTGAACTCAAGGAATAGTGTAGAAACGCAGTATATTCTCATGCTTAAGAGGACGTTTGAAAAGTTATCTTTAATACACAATCCTTCATCTAATCCCCCCTGACCCCCCTTAATAAGGGGGGAAAAAGAGGTATTTAAGCCCTCTTATTAAGGGGGTTGGGGGATTTTTCAAGGTCATAGCTTAATTTTATACTTTTTAAACAACCTCTAAGAACTATTTTGAGTGCGTTTTTACAATTACTTGCCACTCAAATGATTTATTTGATGATTATGGCATCAACCGGAAGGAGTTAAAAAACTTTCTAGTATCACTAAGTTGAGGATTTTCATTGCCTCCAACTAAGAGCATATACATCCGTTGGTTAACAATAAAAACTCTACCCGTCAAAGTCATTCCTTCTTTTTCATCCCACAGTTTAATTTCTCTACCTGGATACGCACCTAAAGTCAGATTTTGCTGACTTAATAATTTTTTCCCATCCTCTAGCATTCCTTCTACCACAGAGTCTAGTAATTCACTTGAGGAAACCTGAGTCAAATCAGTTTTAAAGTCAGCATAGCTAACCATGAACACATTTTGTTCATGAATACTCATATACATTTTTGTGGACTTAACACCTGAATGCATCTCACCTTTATCTGGCGCCATCTCCGAAATTTCTTCACTTGGCATGAGAATAGAGAATTTACCTTCATCTGGAGAAAATGTCTTCCACTCTGGTGCTGTAGCAACCTCAGTTGATGTGGGTAATTGGGTTATATTTATATTTTGGCTACTTCTGGCGTCAACTTTGGAACTATTGAATGTTGCGGCTGATACAAAAACCAAAGCTGCTAGAAGTAATGTGTTGAATTTGCTGATTGTTTGTAACATAAGATTGTTGGTTGAACTCGACAACCTCAATGTCACCTACACCTATCGGACTTATACCCTGAGAAATTCGCGTAATTAACGACTTTTATTGAGTTATCTATTGATTTACTAAAAGTTCTGAAAATATTGGCGATATAGCTTGCAGCGTATTGTTACGTCGTCATTTAATAGATTTACCAAACCGAGGGCTTTTAATTTATACCTGACTGCATCACTGAATTTACCTGGACTAGTAGTACTTACAATCTCTTTCATCGCGGCGCCTAATTCCTGTTGCTCTGTTAAAATTAATCCAAGATGGCGTAAATGATTGCTGAAAATTCCTGCTCCAGTGGGTGCAGTTTCCAATAGATGAGCTAAGGTTATCTCATGGCGAGCTATTTTATACAAAGACAGACGTACTAAGAAAGGATGTCCTCCAATCATGTCTCTCAATTGCTGGACTTCTGTATTGCTCCATTCCAATTGATGGCGCCTTGCTAAATCTAGCATTTGTTCGGGGGTAAATTCTAGTAATTCCACTGGTAAACCCACGTTAAATGGCGATTGGTTGATATTCATCGGTATATAAGCTTCAGTGGAATGTACTATGACCAATCGTAGTTTTTGCCAAATTTCTTGCTGACTTCCTTCTTGATGCATAATCCGCAGAAGTCCAAAAAAGTCTTTATAAATTCCTGGGTATTCAAATAATATCTCTACCTCTTCCAGTGCCAAAGTCAAGGGTTGGTTGAGTTGAGGAAGCAGATATCGCTCGAAGTAATCTTTTACAGCTACCTTACCACCAAAGCTTTGAGCAATTTTCCAATGTGCATCTAGTTTATTTAGTAGTTCTGTGCCTAATGCTTGATTATCTTTGGACAATTCTAAAATGATGCGATCGCAAACCCAGCGTAAAAATGTACTTAAATTGCTGAAAAATTCCTTCTCCCCTAGCTCAAAGTTGATAATCACCGTAGCGTCACCCTGGTTTTTCGCTTGTTGAATAATCCGTGCGAGTAGGGAAGATTTCCCCATTTTCTGGGGAGCTTTAATACAAATGAGGGAAGCAGGTTTGCGAATTTCCTCAAAACAGTACTTTTCTACAGGGGGACGCTCAACATAAAAACTCGAAGTTGCAGCTAATTGTCCATCTGGATATTCTAGAACCCTGGTTGGCGCCGGGGTTGGTGGTGTTGAGGCTTCCTCTAAATCCTCAAAATCGCTATTTTCTGTTTCATCTGCTTTTTTGCGCGCGGGGGGAGCACCAATACTTCGCCAGTCTTCTATACCCAAAGCAGCACAAATCTTAACAAAGATAGGACGGTCAACAGGTTGCCTCTGAAAAAACTTGCTCACCGTACTTTGGGCTATTTGTAAATGGTCAGCTAAATCTTGTTGACTAAAGTATTGCCCATCCAAGCGGGCTAGAACTTTTTCTTTGCACTTCTCATCGCGTACTACTACTGAGCGAGGCATGGCTAATTATAAAATTGCTACAAAGTTTAGCTTAAAGGAAAAGCCTTTTTGTTGTAAAGTCAATAATAAGTCGATGACAAGTCAATCAGTACTCGATATTCTCTTGCCCTAAATCAGGTAGTATGGCTGTTTAATAAAAACTCACTATGATTTTTATTCTTTGAGAAAATAAATTATGACAGGAGATTATGAGTACAAAGTCGGTGGCGGTTTACCAGAAAATGCCCCCAGTTACGTAGTTAGAAAAGCCGACACAGAATTTTATCAGTTGCTGAAAGCGGGGGAGTTTTGTTTTGTATTTAACTCCCGGCAAATGGGTAAAACCAGCTTGCTCAACCGAACAATGAAACGATTGCAAGAGGAAGGGTTCGCTTGTGCCAAGATTGATTTGAATGAAATTGGTAGCGATGAAAGCAACCCCGAACAATGGTATGCGGGTATCGCATATACGTTGGTGACGAAACTGAAAATTTTGGAAGCACCAGAAGATTTATTGACTTGGTGGAATGAACGCATCAATTTATCTCCCGTGCAGCGATTTGGATTATTATTAGAAGAGCTAATGCTGCCAAAAGTCAATAGCAATATTATTATTTTTATTGATGAGATTGATAGTATTCTCAGTTTAAAATTCCGCTCCAATGATTTTTTCGCCCTAATTAGAAGTTGCTATGAGAAGCGTACTTTAAATGCAGAATATAACCGTTTGACTTTCGCTTTACTTGGTGTTGCTACTCCTAGCGATTTGATTGACGACAAAAAACGAACACCTTTTAATATTGGTCGCGCGATTCAACTAAATGGTTTTAAAGAAGAAGAAATCCAACCCTTAGCGAAAGGATTAAAGGGTAAGGTAAGCAATATCCAAGAAGTAATGAAAGGTGTTTTAGGTTGGACTGGTGGACAACCTTTTTTGACACAGAAAGTTTGTAAGTTGCTTTTGCAAGAATTATCATCTATATACTCAAATACGTACTCAAAACGTTATACTCCAGAACCTAACGCTTTAGATTGGGTAGGTAAAATTGTCAGAAAGAAAATAATTAATAATTGGGAATCATTAGATGAACCACCACATTTAAGAACAATACGGGAAAGGGTTGTTATTGATTATAGATTCGCTGGTAGTTTGTTGGGTTTGTATCAGCAAATTTTAGTATACGGCGTAATTGAGATTGATGATAGTCCGGAACAAATCCAATTACGTTTAACCGGATTGGTAGTAGAGGAAAATAGTCAGCTAAAAGTTTATAATTTGATTTATCAGTCTGTTTTTGACTCAGAATGGGTAGGCAAAGAATTAGAAAAACTCCGCCCCTACGCTGAAAGTTTTAACGCCTGGATAGATAGTAATTATCAAGATGAGTCGCGTTTATTGCGAGGAAAAGCTCTAGAACAAGCACTTAATTGGGCTGAGGGTAAAAGATTAAGTAATGATGATTATAAATTTTTAGATGCTAGTCGGGAATTAGAGAAAAGGTCAATACAGCGTCAATTGAAAGCGCAAGAAGAAGCTAATGAATTTCTACTCGAAGCTAGACAACAAGCGGAAATAGCTTTAGAAGAAGAGAAACAAGCTAGTCAGCGTTTATTGGAAGCGCGACAGGAAGAGGAAAAAGTTAAGCAGCGTTTGTTAAAAACACAGAAAAATACAAGAAAAGCTTTAAATAAAGAAAGGGAAGCCAAGCAGCGTTTATTAGAAGCACAAAATAATACCGAAATCACTTTAGAAGAAGAAAGAAAAGCCAATCAGCTTTTGGTACAAACACAACAGAATCTTGAAAATACTATTATTGAAGAAAAGATAGTAAATAAACGGCTAACCAAACTACAGAAAAGAACAAAACGAGTATTGCTGATTGGAGCATTCGGATTAATTATCATGGCAATGCTAGCAGGGACATGGTTCAATATTGCCAGAGAAAGGAGTATAGCAGCATCTTTAGAATTAGAGGGTGCGCTTGTACAGAAGCAATTTGAAAATGACCCATTAGGAGCATTGCCAAGAGCCATGAAAATTGCTCGACAACTACAAAAACAAGTCAGCAATAGTCGCCCGTTAGAAAAATATCCTGCTCTAAATCCAATGTTAGCTTTACAAAGTATCTTAGTTAATATTAAAGAGCAGAATCGGTTTTTTGATTATTCAGTTAACCAAGTAATATTTAGTCCTAATCGTCAGTATTTTGCAACAGCAGGAACAGCAGTAGCGTTATGGGATAGCAAAGGAAAAAAGCTTGCTGAGTTTCATGGTAAAAAATTCGATGAGACATCCACATGTATAGGTAGTTGTATTTTTTTAGATGTGAGTTTTAGTCATGACAGCAACCAAATTGCAGCAGCACAAAGTGATGGTTCAATAGTGTTACTGAAAATATCCGGGCAAAAGCTTGTGAAATTTAAGGAGTTTAAAGCACATTTCGATGTTGCTGGTAGTGTCAGTTTTAGCCCTGATGGCAAGCTACTCGCCACTGCATCTCGAAAAGAGAACAAAGCATTTTTATGGAACTTATCAGGAGAAAAAATTGCTGAATTTAAAGGTCATACTAACATTATTAATAATATTAGTTTTAGTCCAAATGGTCAATTCATTGCAACTGCTAGTTTTGACAACACAGCACGCTTATGGAACCTTTCTGGAAAGATAATTACCGAATTTAAAGGGCATGAAAATAGAGTAAATGATGTTACTTTTAGTCCAAATAGTGAGCTGTTAGTAACTGCTAGTAGTGATAACACAGCACGACTATGGAATTTATCTGGACAGGAAATTGCAAAATTAAAAGGAGGACTTCACAGTATATTTAGTGTAAATTTTAGTCCTGATGCTCAAAAAATTGTCACTGGAGGAGGTGATGGAAAGGTTCACTTATGGAATTTATCTGGGCAACAACTAAGTGAATTAAAAGTGAGTCCATATCTTGTGACTAGTACAACTTTTAGCCCCAATGGTAAGCAACTTGTCACAGCCGGGAGTGATGATGTAATAAGGTTATTTGACTTATTAGGAACAGACACAACGAACGAATTTGACTTGCTTACAGACAGAACTATCAATTTTATGTTTAATCCACAAATTATTGATAGTGTAATCTTTAGTCATGATGGTAAATTCATTGCAACAACTGAAGATGGAATGATGAGGATATGGAACTTATCTGGACAAAAATTTGCCGAAATAAAATAACCTGATAATTCTGTCGATTATGCTAGTTTTAGCCCTGATGGCAAGTTCATTGCAACAGCAGAACGAAAGGGATTTAATTTTATAAAATTGACCGTATGGGATTTGGCAACACAGCCGTTAAAAAAAATTACAGAATTTCAGTATCATGTGAGTATGAATTATATAAATCCTATAATTTTTAGTCCCGATGGTAAGCTACTTGTGACACCAGGAACAGATGAACAGAATAATCAAACAGTACAGTTAAGAGATTTATCAGGTAATATTGTTACTGAGTTTAAGATTGAATTTTCGGCTGCCAGGATGAATTTTAGTAGTGATGGCAAACAAATAGTAGTTTTTGGTGACACTCTAGGTGCAGACCAAACTAGCTTGAAGCCTTATAATTATGAGATAGTACAGTTCTGGAAATTATCAGGGGAAAAAGTCGGTGAATTCAAAGTACCTAAGAAGCAATCAGTGATGGATATTAGTAATAATTTTGAGAATGCAGTAATTGCTACTACCATCACCGATGGAGCAGACAAAGACTACGGTAAAGTTTGGTTGTGGAAACTATCTGGAGATAAACTTGCCGAATTTCAGCCATATCAAGGCTTCGTTAAGACTGCAGGTTTTAGTCCTAATGGTAAGATAGTTGCAACATCAGGAATTGATAGCACAATTAAGTTATGGAATCTTAATGGAAGGCAAGTTGGTGAATTTAAATTAGGTCAAAATAGCAGCAAATTAAAAACCAGAGATGGTGCAGACAATAGACCTCGAAATGATATTAACTCGATGAGTTTTAGTCCTGACGGCAAAGTGCTTGCTGCTGCATGTAATGATGGGATGATACGTTTATTTGTAATTGATAACCTCGAAGAAATGTTAGAGAGAGGTTGTAAGTGGTTGGATGATTACCTTGCGACTCGTCCTGATGTGCGAAAAGAAATTTGCCCTTAATTTTGGGCTCTTCCGTACATAGCGTGCTAAATCTGTTGGTAAATTAGCTTGGAATCATTGCTATGCTTATGTTACAGCCATTAGTGCTTTTAAAAAAATCAAATTACTAAAATTTTAACTATAAGTACCTGTAAGCCTTCATTTTAAAGGAAAATTATCGATTTTAATTAAAATTTAGCACGCTATGTACGGAAGAACCTTTGGCACGAGCGTTTGGGAATGGCGCCGGATGAAATAGTGTCACAACACCCAAGCATAAGTTTAGCAGATGTGTATGCAGCATTGACTTACTACCATGATAATTTAGAAGAAATTAGGGCTTCTATAAGGGAAGACGAAAACTTTGCAAAGCAAATGCAAACACAAACATATTCTAAACTTCAACAAAAGATAGGAAATCGAGATGTCGGAAACAATTCAATTTCATATTGATGAGAATGTTACCAATATTGTTGCTACTCATTAACCCGCATATTTATCTGACTCAATTCCTCGCGCACAACTCGCCGTAAAATTTCCTCTAAAGGTTCCCGACGCTGTTGCACGTATTCACGCAAGGCATTATTTATCAAAGTCTGATAGTTTCCACCACCAGCAAGATGAACTTGTTCGCGGAACCACGCCAAAATATCATCATCTAAGCGAATTGTAATCCTTGTTTTACCTTCGCTTGTAGGCTCAATAGCTCCACGTTTACCTTGACTAAAATCATACTCAGTATCCATGATTTATTCCTCTTCCTCATACTGCTGACGTTCTCTTCTAGTTGCTTTACGAGCAGATATTAACCGAATACAATTTTCACCTCTCCACGTATAAACAACAACTAAAATTCTACCCAAAGCATCCATTCCAATCGTCACAAACCTCTCCTCATCTGGATGTTCATCCATCACAGTGATAGCAAAATCATCTGCAAACACAGATACTGCATCCGCTTGCGTCAATACCATGTTTTTGGCTATTAGACTAAGCTTTGTTAGTACCCCATTCATACTCCATAAGCTATTGTAGTATGCACAGTTGTACACAGTCTAATTTTTCTGTGTTTGAATAGTCAAGCTTTTGCTTTTATCTTGTTAGTAATGTGTGATTGAATATGCTTTATACCCAAATTCTTGAAGAATGGGAAGGGAAATTAGGCGCCTGAGTAATGTAAGTAATATGTAAAGCAAGCTGTTCAGATTCAGCCATTAAGAATATTGTCTATTGTAAAGTCAGTATTATTAAGTTTGTTATAGTGAGCAATTACTTCTTCTACAGAATAAGACTCTCCATCACTTTCTGCTACCGCGCGTTGAAAGTCTAATACATATGAAGCATCTTCTAACGCTTCCAGACGCTTTAAGTACCCATAGCTGATCAATGCTGCAACTTGCTGACCATCTGACTCAATGACTACACGTTCTTGACCTTCAGCCACAAGGGCAAGTACTTCTGCAAACCTTTGTTGCGCTTCTACTGCTTCCAACTTTGTCATTTGAACCTTTGTTGAGTTTGGGTTTTAAGATAGCTTAAGTCTTACTATCAGCCTATTTTCTCCAATAGTGCTTCATTGATAACCGTTTGGGAACCTACCCCTCGTTTTTCTGCTTCTTCCTTCGCCCAGGCTATGATTTTAGGATGAAATCTGATAGAAATCGGTTCATACTTTTCCTCTTCATCCTTAGTAGGTCGTCCGCGCTTCCTCGGCGTAATTCCAAACTGATGGGCGATCGCATCTCTAAATTTTTGGTTTTCTTCAGGTGTAACTCGTCTTGCTCTGTCAAAAGGAAACTCAGATTCCTGACCCATATTGTTGACACTCCCGAGTTGTAGCTTTTCTTGCACTAATTATCCTAAGAAAGCTCACCTCGCATGGTAAAAACAACCACAACAATTGAGCCATTTTCCGCTTCACCAATTGCCCATTCCCTTTCTTCTCCCTGAGAATGACTAAAGTCTGCCGTAAACACGAGATAAGGGTCGGCAAAAACTGTTACAGCTTCCTCGAATTGAATGCCATGTTTCAAAAAATTCGACTTGGCTTTATTCTCGTCCCACTCAAAGCGCATTTATAGTATATACCAAAAATATTTGCCTTTGCTATCCTACAACTACTTGGGTTTTGGGATGAAGCGCATCTGTTAAGAGCAACATAAAAACCGCATTTAATATATTTTGTTCTACATAGTTCCCTTTATTGGTGCCAGATGGTAAAACAGTTGCAACTGTTTTAGGCTTGCCTGAATTATATATCGGAGAGATGCTCGAACTGAGCTTCCCCCTGTATACTTAATTTAACTTAGTAGAAAAACACTTAGTGGTATGCTTCTTGTTTGCCAGTATTCTTCAGCAGCGTGTAAGATGTCTAGTGCTGTTTGCCAGTTATTAGGGTCAGCTTGTGCGAATACATCCGGACGTTCGTATATTAGGACATATTCTTCAGCAGGAGACCATGTTAAATCTGTAATACATTCTTCAAAAGCATCCCAGTTCATTCCAAAGTACAAAGGGAATTTCATGGCTTCAGCAGCTTTTGCTAAAAAAGTTTCTTTGTTATAAATTTCTCTTCCATCTAGGTAAAAAACTTGAATGCCTCGCTCAGATAAGGCTTCACGAACTTTTTCTACTGCTTGTTTCCGGTTAGCCGCAACCTCTGGTTTAGGGAGAGATGTCATAAAAGGTACATATTGGTTCATTTAGACGCTCCGTTTATTTAAGGCTATTTAAATAATCTCTTTAAAACTATTGTAATGGTCGGGTGTGTAGTATAATTCTCCATTCTTCCCAGTTATGAGGCGCCGATTACCTCTATTAGCCGCTCCTGGAGTTTCTACTGTATATTCTCGGTAGTATCCCAGAGGTTGTGTTGGTAATAAACCTTCACGATTTTTAAATTCAGCACCATCTTTAGGGTAAGTAAATGGACCACCTTTCGCTATTAAATTAACAGTCGTTTGAACTTCAGGAGGTAATTGACTAATGCCAACCTGTGGTATAACCATAATTTATTTTATCTGTTCTGACACTGCCCTGGCTCTTTTTTCATTATGTTTAGATATAAAAGTACTACCTATTGCTTGTAAATAGTGAAGATGCCACTATTTTAAGTGTCACATATAAAAAATATGTTTTTTTATTATCTTTGCTTTTGCCTCTTACAAAAACCATGAAACTATTGTGCCTGTAGGTCGAAAGAAAGCTAGTCTTGAAAGCAGCTTCTGCTTTTCTCTTAAATAAAGAATTTTGACGCAGCCTGCTAATTGCTAACTATACATAGGGTTTATATGTGAAAGACAATATCCCTCTTACTAGCGAGCAAGAGGGATTTTTTATGATTACTGTATAATTGGATTTCTAGAGTTTTAGACTATGCGTAGACAAAAATTTCTTGTGAATCTCGGTACATGACGGACGGAGAGAGTCAACCTTCTAAAGCCTGCATAACAATATGTGGAGCTTTCTCAATAACACGGAGATACGACCGCGTTGCCGTATCGGGATATTTAGCCCCTTGTTCCCAATCCCGTAATGTGCCTAAAGGAACATGAAACTTCATTGCG
>NZ_JBXXZH010000259.1:0-12503 GCF_059640475.1 Calothrix sp. CBUCES-K 9914 | reverse complement strand
TGAGTGCTGAGTGCTGAGTGCTGAGTGCTGAGTGCTGAGTGCTGAGTGCTGAGTGCTGAGTGCAGTGGGAGCGATAATTTTAAAGGTGTTTGACCTCCAAACTGAACGATGACACCTACAGGGTTTTCGGCTTCGATAATATTGAGAACATCCTCTAACGTTAATGGCTCAAAATATAACCTATCACTCGTGTCATAGTCTGTAGATACTGTTTCGGGGTTGGAGTTAACCATTATTGTCTCGAAACCTGCTCCTTTCAAAGCATAAGCTGCATGACAACAACAATAATCAAACTCAATACCCTGCCCAATACGGTTTGGTCCACCTCCCAAAATCATTACTTTGGGTTTATCAGTGGGCATTATTTCGCTTTCTTCTTCGTAAGTCGAGTAATGATATGGTGTAAAGGCTTCAAATTCAGCAGCACAGGTATCTACTGTTTTGTAAACTGGAATCACTCCTAACTGCTTACGGTACGCTCGCACTTGGTCTTCACTAGTTTTAGTGGCAAAAGCTATTTGTCTATCGCTAAATCCCTGCCGTTTTACTTCATACAATTGCTCTAAAGTCAACTGCTGTAAAGGCGTGCGCTTCAGGAATTTTTCAACGTCAAGGATAGACTGCATCTTATCGAGAAACCAGGGGTCAATTCCCGTCAGTTCAAAAATATCCTCGGTACTCATTCCTAGTAGCATCGCATGACGCAAAGCAAAAATTCTTTCAGGGTTAGGAGTCCGAAGCTGCGCGCGTATTTGCTCACCGCTGGGAAGTTTCTCGTGTTTATCACATCCCCAACCCGCGCGTCCTGTTTCTAAAGAACGCAGTGCTTTTTGAAAAGACTCGTTAAAAGTACGTCCAATAGCCATTGCTTCCCCAACAGATTTCATTTGGGTAGTTAACACAGGTTCGGAGCCAGGAAATTTTTCAAAGGCAAAGCGAGGAATTTTTGTTACTACATAATCTATAGTCGGTTCAAACGAAGCGGGAGTTTGCTTCGTGATGTCATTTTTAATTTCATCAAGCGTATAACCAACTGCGAGTTTTGCCGCCATTTTCGCTATTGGGAAACCAGTTGCTTTGGAAGCAAGTGCCGAAGACCGAGAAACGCGCGGGTTCATTTCGATTACAATAACTTCACCATTAACAGGGTTGACGGCAAACTGAATATTAGAGCCACCCGTTTCTACACCAATTTCTCGAATAATCTTAATCGCCATATCCCTCAACCGTTGATATTCTTTATCGGTGAGGGTTTGCGCTGGGGCAACAGTTATAGAGTCTCCAGTATGGATACCCATTGGGTCGAGGTTTTCAATCGAGCAAATAATCACTACATTATCTGCCAAGTCGCGCATGACTTCTAGTTCGTACTCTTTCCACCCCAACAGTGACTGGTCAATGAGAATTTGCGACACAGGGGATGCGTCAATACCCCCTTGTGCCATTTCCGCAAACTCTTCTTCGTTATAGCTAATACCTCCACCCGTACCGCCCATTGTAAAAGCTGGACGGATAATTAAAGGATAAGTACCAATTCGACGCGCGATAATTTTAGCTTCTTCCAACGTTGAAGCAGTTCCACTAGGGCAAACATCCACCCCAATCTTCGCCATTGCTTCATTAAACAGCTTTCTGTCTTCAGCTTTTTCAATCGCTGGTAGCTTGGCGCCAATCAACTCAACATTATATCTATCTAAAACCCCATTTTTTGCCAATGCCACAGCGATATTTAGCGCAGTTTGTCCTCCCATCGTTGGTAGCAAAGCATCAGGACGTTCCTTAGCAATAACTTTTTCGACCAACCCAGGTGTTAGCGGTTCAATATAAGTACGGTTCGCTGTTTCTGGGTCTGTCATAATAGTGGCTGGGTTTGAGTTTACCAGTACTACTTCATAACCTTCCTCGCGTAGTGATTTACAAGCTTGAGTTCCCGAATAATCAAACTCACAAGCTTGTCCAATAACGATAGGACCAGAACCGAGGAGCAATATTTTTTTGAGGTCGTTGCGGCGAGGCATAGTGTTGGAGTACGAGAATACAAATCCAGAATATTGTACACGGATTGTTATCGATGCCACGGATGTGACGCCAGTGCAGTTAGCAAAAAAGGCAGGAAGATAATTATATCTCCTCTGCCTCTTTGAGTTCTATGTCAAGAAATTATGATTAAACTTTATAAAGACACAGCTAGTTGCTGGATTGGACAAATCCTAAAGTTAAACTATCTTTAGCTAAGAAGTGGGCTAAATGATAAGCTCTTTCTTCGGTTTTTAGTAGAATTTGTTCATAAAGATGTCTTGTACCACGGTCACCTAGGCTTTCGGCTTGCGAAGCTTGGCGCCGAATTAAAGAAATCATTGTTTGTTCTGCTTTGAGGTCATGTTCTACCATTTGACGGCAAGAAAATACACCATCGGGTTCTTGCTCGAAGCAGCATAGCTCTGCTAACTTCGCGAGGTTTGCCACTGGTACACCACCTAGACCATCCAAGCGTTCGCCGATGTCATGAACATGTCCTTGAACTTGTTCATAGCTTTCATTAAAGAACTCATGTAACGAGTAAAATTCGGCGCCTTCAACTACAAAATGATGCTTTTGATACTGTAAGTAAAGTGCTTGAAAACTAGCTAAAGCAACATTAAATCCTTCACAAACAGGAGTTGTTACACTTTTATCTAGCAATACAGGATTGTCATAAACATCACCAAAGTTGCGTAAAATTGTTTGTGTATCAGACATGTGTTTTCCTCCGTTGGAAGTGAGCAATTATAGTCAATAACCGCTTGGTCATTACATCTTAGCACTCATATTTCTGTATAGCCGCATAGTTAATATTAAGTAGTTTTGATTTTTGTGAAAAATGACTTTAAATATCTCAAATGCCCCCTTGTAGCTTATATCTTGCACCTTGATTTTTGCATGTAATATTAATTGCTAAATCTATAACTATGCTCCTACCCGCATAGGGTTAAAACCCATATGCTAATAGCTTAAGTCCATTAAAATGGACTGAATATAAATGTAACATTAATAACATTTTATTATAAAATTAAGAATTAATACGTAGAGGTGCAAGATATCAGGTAGCATAGGCATCCTGCCTGTGCATCTCAAAAGTAATGATATTATTCTTACGACTTACTTGTACTAACTAGCACCTAAATCTCACAATGGCTGTCAACGAGCAAAAATCTCCCGAAGAAAAAAACCTATTCAACAACCTAAAAAACATTTTCCATAATATTAGGCGCCACAGTTTGGCTTGGACTATTGGCGCCAGTATACTGATACTATTTGCGTCTAGCAGTATACGCCATATTTTATTTCAATCAACTGCCTTTGATTTAGGAATCTTTGACCAAGGCGTTTATTTAATTAGTCAAGGCAAAGTTCCATTCTCAACGTACATGGGATATCACATCCTTGGCGACCATGCAGCTTTAATATGGTATCCCTTAGCATTACTTTACAAAATCTACCCTAGCGTTTACTGGTTATTTGCTGTACAGGCTTTAGCTTTAGCAATAGGCGCCTTACCAGTTTGGCATTTAGCTCGTCAAGCTGGGTTACAAAATGTTGCGACAACCCTAGCTGCTGTTTACTTGCTGTATCCCCAGATATTTAATGTCAACCTGTTCGACTTTCACCCCGAAGTTATCGCTTTACCGATGCTATTTACAGCAGTGTGGTGCGCGCGCGCTGGGAAGTTTTGGTATTTTTGCCTCAGTGTGATTGTTGTATTAATGTGTAAAGCAGTATTATCTCTTACTGTTGTGGGGATGGGAATTTGGCTATTATTTTTTGAAAAACGCTCTAAAGAAGGCGCCGTGGCTATTACTATGGGTATTGCTTGGTTTATCATCGCGTCTGGGGTAATTGTACCTGCTTTCAGCGGTAAACAAGCAGCAGCAGTTGGACGATATAGTTTTTTAGGCAATTCTGTCTGGGAAATTGCTATAAACTTAACAACCAAGCCACAAATAGTTTTAGGAAGAATTTTTACCTTAGATAATTTAGGATATTTAGTATTACTTACAGCACCGTTAATTTGGGGACTATCATTAGTTGGCGCCGCACCGTTAGTAGGTGCAATTCCTTGTGTAGCACTAAATATAATCACTGATTACCAACCACAAAAAGATTTAGTTCATCAGTACTCAGTTCCAGCAGTGCCATTCCTAATATTAGCGGTAATAGCAACGTTGGCAGCAGGGAAAGGCTGGGTACGTAGTCAACGCGGCATAATTATTTGGTCGCTAATTGGATTTTTACTATTAGCAAAGTTTACTTACTTTGGTGATAGATATTTAGATAAACTTGACACATGGCAAGCAACAAGAGAAGCAATTTCCCAGGTTAAGTCACAAGCAAGCGTCCTGACCACAGCTTCAATATCACCTCATCTCAGTCATCGTCAAGTCATTAATCTAGCATACAAAGAGCAACCTTTTGCAGATGCTATTAAGTATAATTATATACTTTTAGATGTTCGTCATCCGGGATGGGGAAATGATACTGAATCTGCGCGGCGCCTGGTGGAGCAACTTAAAAATCGCGGTGAATATAAATTAACTTATCAAAATACAGACGTATATTTGTTCCATAAGAACTGATAAAGACCCTCTGGCAACGGATTTTAAACGGATGTAACAGATGGTAAATTTGAATTAACTAATGTTCTGTGTCATTAATTTTGGGGAGTTACCACAGATTTTGATCCCCCTAGCCCCCCTTAATAAGGCTACCGTGTACACACAACTTTTTGGCATCGGGAGCAGGGAAGCATTGGATGTTTTTGGAGGACAGAAATGGAAGAAGTGGGGAAATTGAGGAACTATTCTTCGAGACTTTTACATCAGATGAGAATCAAATTTGCTTCTTTTTGCTTCTTATTCCTCCTCCCCTCCCTACATCCGAAGCCTTAAAAGCAACCCAAGCGCCCCTTTTTTAGACTTGTGTGTACACCGTAGCCTTAATAAGGGGGGGAATAAGAGCAGTTTTAAGCCTCCCTTATTAAAGGGGGTTGGGGGGATTTTATTTTTCAACACACCAAAACTATTGATATGAACCACTAGATTTTGTTTATAACCCAATAAATCATCCGTTACATCCGCTCTCATCCGTTGCCAACTGACCCTGAACCAAAGTGCATTGTGAGAAATATTTTTATTTTTTTTGAAAACTAACTGATAATTATTTGCACTTGTAGTATGCTATTGGGAGGGGCTAACCTACTATGTTTATCAACTAGTGGGGCTGCATAAGTAATATTGCTGGTAAAATTTCTTGCATTTTTTCAGAGGATTTTCGTGAATTTTATTACAGACTCAGAAGTAAAGATAGTAGTTTCGGTAGATTGGACAGACCGCTGGCAGGTTTGTAAACGCTTGCAAGAACTAGAACTTAATTGTTCTTGTGGAATGAACCAGCCACTGACTGTAGAAGTAAGTAATGTTACCGCAGCTATCCAAATATGGAGTGTAGTCCAGCAATATACTGCATCACGTAGCGAATTAATCCGAACTTTAGAGCGATGTTGGTACTGTGATACTTGATTAATATCTGTTTAATACTTGTTAAATATTGGCATTAATAAGGAGGGTTTAAATAATGAGTAAAGTATGTATAGAGGAAGTTTCAGAGTTTTACCTTGAAGGGCGTTTTGTTAAATTTGTCATTAAAGATGGCTATAAGCTCAAGGGTTTGATACTTTCGACGAGTGAGGGTGAGTGCTATGTGAAGTTAGCCAAGCATTTACGAGCTACGTTCGACTGGAAACTGGCGCCTGAGACCAAACTGCAAATAGTTGGCACAAAAAAAGTTTGCTCGAAAACGGGTGAGTATAAATTCAAAGCTGAAAGAGTAATGGCAGCGCGCGCTACAGGGGAAGAATACATTAGTCCTCCACAACCGAATGAACCAGTCAAAAATAAACCAGCGAAACAGACTACTATTTTGATGTGTCAAAAGTCTGATTGTATGAACCGAGGTGGAAAAGCGCTCTGTCATGCATTGCAGCAACAGTTACAAGAGCGTAATCTCGATACCGAAGTTATAATTAAACCTACAGGTTGCATGAAAAACTGTAAGGGTGGACCAAACTTAATCATGCCCGATAAAACTCGCTACAGTCGTATTCAAGCTAAAGATGTATCGGCTTTATTAGATAAATATTTTCCTGTTAGCACTAAAAGTAAAGCTCCTGAACTAGGTGAGGCGCCTGTTAGTGTATTGCGCGTATTTGCGTAATTAATAATATATTATTCGTAGATTTTGATCCCCCAACCCTTTTTTCAAAGGGGGTCAAAAAAAATATCCGTTACATCCGTTGCATCCGTTGCCAATACTACATTTGGTCGAGGCGCCTTCGGATAAAGCTGCTAAGAAAATCAATTACTGTAACAACAACTAGCAGCACGAGCATAAAAGTTGTAGCTTTGTTGTATTCAAATCCGTCGATATAGCTTTTCAACTCAAACCCGATACCACCTGCTCCGACGACACCAAGAACTGAGGCAGCACGAATATTGTATTCAAACATCCAAAGGCTATAACCTAATACTAACGGTAAAACTTGCGGAACAATACCGTATTGGGTAATTTGCCAACGTGAGGCGCCGATAACTTGTAAAGATTCTATAGAACGAGAGTTTACTGCTTCGATAGCTTGTTGATAGAATTTGGCAAGGTAGCCAATAGTGTAAATACTTAATGCTAAAGTCCCAGCAGGGGCGCCGAGTCCGGTAGCTGCAACAAAAATCAATCCTAGAATAATAGAAGGTACAGAACGGACGGCATTTTGTATAAAGTTTGCCAACCATTGCAACCATAATGGTGCAATATTACTAGCGCTGGCTATCGCAATTGGTACTGATATAATTGCTCCAATCGTAGTTCCCCACAGTGACATTTGGATTGTTTGTATGAGAGACTGTACGGCATTAGGCAGAACATCAAGATTGGGTGGGAAAAACCGAGAGATAAAGTCTGTAACGTAGAACCAGCTATTATTTAAAACTTCCGCGTTTATACCAATACCTTCTAGCGACCAAGCATAAACTATAACTAGTAAAACAAGTATAGGGATGAGTAATAAATTACCTATCCATACATGGCGCCTAGTTAAGTTAGTTAGATTTGTTAAATTACTCATCTTTTGATTGCTTGGTTAATTTGAGTAAATTCAGCTTGCAGGTTGTTGCAGGCGCTATTATAAACAACACGTCCCGTATCAAGCACAAGCGCGCGTTGGGCATATTCTGCTGCCATACCTAAATCGTGCAGCACAGTTACAATCGTAATAGAATGCTCACTGTTTAATCGCGCCAAAGTATCCATCACCTGTTTCGCAGCTAGAACATCCAAACCAGTAATTGGTTCATCAGCTAGAAGAATTTGAGGTGACTGTATTAACGCGCGGGCAATAGCAACTCGCTGCTGCTGTCCACCGCTAAGAGAACCTGTACTTTGATACGCATGTTCACGCAGTCCTAATTCATCAAGTAATTGCAACGCTAAACGGTAATCTTGTTTGGGAAACCCAAATAAAGTTTGCCAGGGTTTTCTATATCCCAACCTACCACAAAGGACATTTTCGACTGCACTCAACTGCCGAATTAAACCTCCTCCTTGGAATAACATTCCAACAGTGCGCCGAATTTTGGGCAGTGTTTGCTGAGTCATCACCATATTATTTACACTAATCGTTCCCCGCATAACTGGTGTCAGCCCCACGAAAGAACGTAACAGCGTAGATTTTCCGGCGCCATTTAATCCTAAAAGAGCTACAAACTCACCGCGTTTAATTTCACAGTTGACTTGATTTAATATAGGACGATTCAGCGATTTTACGAAGGCTGTTTCAACTTCACGACATTCTATTACTGTTTCATTCATAGCTAAAGAGTGCTGAGTGCTGAGTGCTGAGTGCTGAGTAACTATTAACTCAGCACTCAGCACTCATAACTTTTTACTTATGGATCAATACCCGCGCGTTTAAGAGCATCACGAACTGGCGCCAAGTGACGGTTGTGGTCTACTTTGACTAGTTCTGTTGAATTGTATAAATTACGCAGCAAACCATTATTTTGACCTTGGTTGAGCTTTAACATCGCGTTGATCAAACGCTCACGCATAGGCGCCGGAACGTCATCATCTATAGCGACACCATGCGCTGGAACTCCGGCTATTTTGTGTAAGATTCGCAGTTGTGACCGCTCTTGGTTAGTTATATAGGGAGGAAACAGAGCATACTCAGACACTGCCGCAACTTCTGCTTGACCACGTAGTACTGCTTGCAAAGCTTTACTATAATTACCACCGTAGCTGACCTGACCGAAAAATTGATTTAAGCTATCACGGTTTGCCACTAACCCTAATTTCACTAGCTCGCTGGTAGGAAAAATAAATCCGGAACCAGAAGTTGGAGATGTAAACGCCATCTTCCGACCTCGCAACTGTTCGAGTGAAGCTTTACTAGAGTTTTTGGTTCTAAGAGGACTGTTGGCAGGAACTACAAAAACTGAATTATATGTAAATCTACCTGAGTAATTATCGCGAACTTCAGCAAGATATAGTTTTGCGTTCGCTAACTGTTCTGCTTTGAGCGCTGGACGACTGCTCAAAAATGCCACATCCGCACGGTTCGCGCGTAATGCTTCTACTGCTGCTGTGTCATCACTTACTTGCGCTCTTATTTGCATTCCTGTTTCCTTGGAAAGAAACGCTGCTACTGCATTTGCTTTATTTTGCAAATCAGTAGAATCTGTACGACTGGGAAAAACTATATTGATAGTTCGATTTTGAGCGATTAAAGTACCTTGAGTTTTATTGACAAGGCTTGCGATAGCTTCTCGACTTCCAGCAGAACTCAACAATCCACCTACTGCTATTACAGCAGCCCCAACGCCTATTAAACCTCTATTCCAAGCCATTTCCTATCCTCTCAATGCAAATTAGTTGCAGTAATATTACGAATTACTCTCAATACCTACGTGTATCAATATTTAATCATTACGTAAGGTAAAGTCAATCAATATAGCCATAGAGCTTTTCTATCGTTTTTATAGGGCACGCTATATGCGCTTATTTGCTTGATACTACACTAAAAACCTATTAGATGATTGTAGATTTAAGTCTTAATATGTATTGCCAAAAGTGGTGTTTATTTGCTAGATAAAACAATAATGTGCAGGAATTTGGATTAATTGGTGGCGCCGATAAGCGATGGTACAGGAAACAGCAATATTAATTGTTAGCGATTTTCCGGAAAATACACACAATATTCAACGTTATTTACAGGAAAACCCAGAATTTACATGCAGAATGTTGCTAGAGAAGTCCACTTGTACTGTAGCGGTGTGTCAAAAAGAACAAGTAAATATAATTTTGCTGGATTCTACATTGTCTGAGTAATGGGTTAGAGTTTTTAGCAAAATTACGAGTATTATTAAGCAATAACTGTCCACCAGTGGTGATACTTGGTGAAAGTGATGTTGCACTAGCAGTTAAAGCAATCAAAAGTGGTGCCGAAGATTATTTAGTCAGCTCAAATAATTCTTATGCATTGTTTTGATATAGCCCAAAACATAATTCGGCGAATCATACGGCAATCTTCCATCGCGTATTACCAAAGTATCAGCATCATCAGTTTGCTGTTCCCTGACCAACTGCTCCTCTGCTGCTAGCATCGCACTTTGTATAATATCACCGCGCGTTTCGGGTGTATTCTCTTTTTTAGCTTTAACAGCTTCGTAAACTAAATTAGTCTTGCTTCCCAAAGGACAAGGAATAGAAGTAGATACAGCTTCAGTATCCCCACCGAAACCCAAAACTCGCCGAATCTTAATGTGACTACAACTTGCTTGTGGTACACTTCTATCTACTACCACAGTACCCACAGCAATAGTTCCAAAAACACCTTAAACAACCTTATCCCCACTTCCACCCACAAGGGCAGCATCTAAACGACGGCGCCCATCAATAAAAATCAGGCGGTTAGGTAATACATCCGCTCTTTGAGAAATAAACCCATTCCAATTACTAGTTTCCACAACAGGGTCAACCTGACTTTCTGTACGTGGCAGAAAATCGCTGATTTGAATTGGCGGTTCATAATCATTAGCCCAAGATTCAATGCGAAAATTATGACTTCGCCAAAACTCACTTACGTTTAAATCATCTCTTACTGACATTACCTATAAGACTACTATTTGATTTTTGAAAAACACGTAGAGTCGCAAATGCTTATAAAATCTAGGTTTTGCTAGGCTATGTATACTTAGATTTTTTCAATAATCAAACAGGATTCCTATATAATCTGGCTTGTGTAAATACACTGTTTTCAATACTACTCAAAATATATCCAAAATGTCCAACGCGCGACCAATAACTTTTGTTAAATTAAAATAACCTCTTCTTCTTCTCTTTCTTTGCGTCCTTTGCGTCTTTGCGGTTTATTCTCCTCCACCTTATGTTTAACCCAACCCCTGAAACAGAAGCAGCAAGTCCAGAAACAGAGCAAACGCGCTTACAAGAATTAGCCCTCACAAGTATTGAACTCGCGCGTATAGTTGCAAGCAACCTAAATGCGGCGCCAGAATTATTAGTACATTTAGCTGATAGTGGAGACAAACAAACACGTCAAAACATTGTCAGCAACCCGAATACACCAACGAATTTGCTATTAAAATTAGGAGCAGAATTTCCACAGGAATTAATAGATAATCCAATTTTTTCACTGCTAATGCTAGAAAATCCGAATCTGGTAGAAGAAATGCCAGCACCGACATTAGCTAGTTTACTCAAAATAGATGTGGCGCCACCTGGATGGACGTTTGCAGCAGCAAAACATGATGATATAGAAGTACTAATTAGATTAATTAACAATCCGGATACGCCGAAAGAAGCATTAAAAATACTTACAAATAGAACAGATTATGATAATCGAGTTATTCAAACTGCGAGACTTCACGTAAATTTACAAAAACAAACAAATCAAGATTGGCAAAAAGCAGCATATGAGGAACTCAAAGACCATAGTTACTTAAATCATGACCGTTCTAAAGAAGAAGCATTATGGGAAATTGGAATAATACCCGAAAACTTATTTACAGCATTAGATGAACAAGTTAGAGATAGTATAATTGACAACTTCAGTTCAAGACGTATATGTGATATAACTGCAATAGCTAATGTAGATAATATTTTTTATCAAGAAAGAATTTTATATATTCATGCATCAAATTATCAAACACATTCTGAAATTATAGAACATATTTTCAATAGTGAATTCAAAATTATTTCTAGTAAACGTATCAACAAAGCGATTGCTGATAACCCCAATACCCCTGTAAATATTTTAGAAAATTTAGTAGGAATTGAAGGAGAAGTTAGACTAAAAGTCTTTTTGAATCCGAAAACACCCTTGCAGTTACTATTAAAAATATTTGAATACGAGTTTTCTGTGAAGTCTATAAACAAATATCAAAGGCACAGTGATGAATTTCAAAGAATTGCGAAACTGGCTCATAATCAAACACTAAATCCTTTGTATACTGCAGGAATTTATGTAATTTTAGCAGGTCATCCTAATACCCCAAGTCAAGTTATTTCAGATTTAATTAAATATAGTAGAAGTGTAATTAATTATGAAAAAGAAACCAAAGAAAAAATAATTCACAAAATAAGTTTTTTGGTCGCTCAAAATTCTCGAACACCACTTGAAACCTTAGAATACCTACTTGAAAACAGCGTGCGAGAGATTCGAGAAGCAGTTGTTACTAATTTAAAAACAAAACAAATTAAAGATGACCCACAACTACAAGACTTTTTAATTGAGTGGAAAACAGTGCAAAATCTGAATACAACAGCAGAGCAACTTCAGCAACTTGCCACCAGCAAATGGTTACATATTCGTGAAGCAGTAGTTTATCATCCTAATAGCACCGAAACTATTTTAGAACAAATGGCGCAAGATGAACGTATTGCTGTTCGCCTTGCAATTGCACAAAATATAAAAACACCTGTCACAGCATTTCTATATTTAATCAAACAATCAAATCCAGAAATACTGCTCGCTATTGCAGAACATCCAAACACACCATTATCTGTTCTAGAAGAAATAATTAATCACCGTCTAAAATATCAATATGCGAGAAAAGCAGCAATTGTAAACTTATTCCAGCGTTTTCCAGAACAGGCGCCTCAAGCTTTAGTAAATTATGTAGAATCTAGTCGTGCAACTTCAACAAAACTATTCTTACTTTTACATCCCATTGCACCACAAAATTATCTTGCAAAATATGTATCTTCGCCAAACTGGCGCCTGCGTTATGCCGTAGCGCAAAACCCAAATACACCTTCTCACATTCGCGAACAGCTAATTAACGATGCTAACTGGATTGTGCGCGCGGCTGCAAGGGCAAATCTGATCCCCCCAACCCCCCTTAATAAGCTACGGTGTACACACAAGTCTTAATAAGGGTGCTTCGGGGGCTTTGGGG
>NZ_JBXXZH010000258.1:0-12541 GCF_059640475.1 Calothrix sp. CBUCES-K 9914 | reverse complement strand
TGCGCGAAACCCTTGATTTTTCAAGATTTTTAGGGAACGAATCAGCCCTGCTTAATAAGGGGGGCTAAGAATTTTTATTTTATTCCTTGTTAATAAGCTAAGAGTTGTTATTTTATTCCTTAATTAAGATAAAGTTGCTCCCAAGCGGGATTGACTTTTTTAAAATATCCTTCTTGCCCAATGATGCAACACAAATCGAGTGACATGTTAAAAAAAGCCCACTCATCGGGTTTTTCTTGATTTGATGTAGTTATATTCGAGGGCTGAATATTATTCATGAAAAAATAAATCATAAAGAAACTGGAAACTTCGCAATTGTTGAAAAGCAAGTTCTCCAGTTCGTCTTAAATATAACACTAAGATTACAATATTTGCATATTTTTACATATTTGTTTTGGTATAAACATTTACCATCCCTGCCACAGAGAATACAGAGAAGGGAGACAATAAGTATGAATCTTAGTCGCAATGGCATTGCAAAGGAATCAACATTCTTATTCCTGGCATTAGTACAATTACATCTGGATTCGCATCTATGATCAATTGCCAAAAAACACGATTACCGTAAAACTTCTCCGCTATTTTTAGCAAAGTATCGCCTGGTTGAACAGTGTAAAGCATTACTCCAATCCTTGATATTTTGTAAACTTCAACTTCAGCCGCAAGAAGTCCCACACCATAATCTTGATAATTGTTGTAAGCAAGGAGATTATTTTATCCATGTTAACAAAGGCACCTATATAACTAATTAGACAAATTACATAAATTTACGATTGGTGGATTGCGTGCCCTTAGTTATACAATAGGTTGTAGAGTTCTAACCTTATGCACATAACAGTCGTTATATTTTTGTTAGTAGGCTACAAACATTGATTACAGGAACTACCAAGCTTTTAGGTGTAATCGGATATCCCGTAGAGCATTCACTATCGCCCCGGATGCATAATGCTGCTATCGCGCAGATGGGTATTGACTACGTTTATCTTCCGTTTCCAATCGCATCGCATAATTTACAAGTTGCTTTAGAAGGGTTTGCAGCAATTGGAGTAGTGGGTTTTAGCGTTACAATCCCCCACAAACAAGCAATTATTCCTTTAATGTCCCAAGTGTCAAACCTTGCTCAAACTGTTGGTGCAGTTAATACAGTGGTTCGTAAAGATAATAAGTGGATTGGTACGAACACTGACGTAGAAGGTTTTATTTCTCCACTGCAATCTATACATAAACGTGATTGGCGTCAAACCATAGCGGTAATTTTAGGTAATGGAGGAGCAGCACGTGCGGTTGTTGCAGGGTGTCTTGAGCTTGGTTGTGCCCAGATTCATGTAATTGGGCGTAATATGAATAAATTAGTAGCTTTTCACGAAAGTTGGGAAAATTCATCATTTAGTTCGCATTTACACATACACCACTGGGATAGTCTTCCAAAATATATCCCGCAAGCCGATTTACTCGTAAACACAACTCCAATTGGTATGTACCCTCATGTTGATGAGGCGCCTTTAACCAACGAAGAAATGCAGCAGTTACAAAAAGGCGCCATCGCATACGATTTAACTTATAATCCTAACCCAACCAAATTTCTAAAACTTGCCCAACAAGCAGAAGCTATAACCATTAACGGTCTCGAAATGCTCGTCCAACAAGGCGCCGCAGCTTTAAAAATTTGGCTAGAACGCGATGACATCCCCGTTGATGTCATGCGTGAAGCTGTCTTCTCTATTTTCTCTGCGTCCCTGTGGTAAAACACAGCACAGGCAGGATGCCTATGCTACAAAAATTTTCGCGCTAGGAGAAAGCTAGAAATCGATTTAGCATCAATAGGCTCACCATCATAAATAGCCTTCTCTAACTCAGCAGCACTCCATACCAGCGTCTCAATATCCTCATCTTCATCTTGTGCTGGCGGTGTTTCTAGCTTTTTTAAATCAGTCGCCAAAAATGCATAAATAATTTCATCAGAATAACCAGGAGCAAGAAAAAATTCTCCGAGCTTCTCCCATTTGCCCGCACGATAACCTGTTTCTTCTTCGATTTCTCGTTTAACGGTATCCAATGGGTCTTCATTTACTTCTACAGTACCAGCAGGAAACTCGATTATTCTACTGCTAACTGCAAAACGATACTGTCGCACCAGTACAAATTTACCGTCCGAAGTTACAGGTACTGCCAAGGCGCCTCCAGGGTGACGAATACATTCCCACTCACCTTCAGATTTATTCGGCAAACGTAAACGATTAACCTCAAAATCAAACTTCCGTCCCTTATAAAACAAACGCTGTCTTAGCAGTTGTGGTAATTCTCTACCTAATGCCATAATTGGTTCAGATTGTTTCAAAATATACAGATGCACCTAGAAATAAGCACAATATGACGTATTATAAAGCTTGGCGTATACCAGAACAGTTTACATCTTTAACAAGCTGTTTAATCGTTCGACCAGAAACTGGTTCTATCCAATCTGGTGCAATTTCTGCCAGTGGTACTAGCACAAAAGCACGCTCTCGCATCCGAGGGTGAGGAATTTCTAATTTCGGTGTTTCGATAATTTGGTCTGAATATAATAATATATCTAAGTCCAATGTTCGCGCGCCCCAACGCTCACTCCGTGTCCGCCCAAAATTGTTTTCAATTTGTAAAACTATTTCCAATAATATTTCTGGTATCATTTCCACTTGCAATAGAGCGCAACCGTTCAAATAATCAGGTTGTGGTGGACCGACTGCTTTAGTGCGATACCAACTCGATTTTGTAAGCACCCTGATTCCTGGCGTTTGCGCTAGTGCGTCAATCGCTCCTGATAAAATTGTGTAACTGTCACCAATATTGCTTCCTAAAGCAATCGCTGTATTATTAGACAAACTACCTTTTCTCGCTTATTGCTCTATTTCAATAATTAGTAAAAATGATGTGTTTAATTTTACGCTCATTGTGTTGGAGAAAACCAAATGTTGGTGTTAAATAACAGTATATATATTTAGGCTCCGATAGGATGTTATACTAACACAAACAAAGTGCTTCGATTCAAAGTTTTGATTATTAATTAACTTGCAACTGCTTGGTATGGGGAACTGACGTGGTTAAGTTTACCTCTTGGTTCAAAGATAAAACGAACTTAAGTGATACGCATACAAACAATTTGGAACCGCCATCGGGCGATATTCAGGTTGAAAACGAGGAATCGACGGATGAGTTGACGAGCGCAGAAGAGGAACCGAAAAAACAAAGGATAGGCAAGCAGTTGCTTAATAAAGTCGGGAGTGTATCATCTGCGATCATCTCGAAACTTCCTGGTCATCCCAAACCGCTGTATCGTCGCTACTGGCTTTTGGTTTTCTTAGTTTTAGGTGGTGGCACCATTACAGTTGCCAACACAATTTCTAGTATCGACCGAAAGTTACCTTCAACCTCAGAACTAAATAGTTTAGCTCGTGAGCAAACGCTGACGATAAAAGCGGCTGATGGAACAATTTTACAGCAGTCTGGGCCTGCAACGCGCGAACAGCTAGCTTTGAGTGATATTCCCGAAAAACTCAGAAAAGCTTTTATTGCTTCTGAAGACCGACGCTTTGAAAAACATGACGGTGTTGATGCTCAAGGTATTGCGCGCGCGATGGTCAATAATTTGCGCTCGCAAAACGTCGTTGAAGGTGGTAGCACAATTACGCAGCAGTTAGCGCGTATTCTTTTCCTTAAGCAAGAGAAAACTATTTTGCGTAAGGTTAGGGAAGTTCGTCTAGCACAAAAAATGGAGAAAGAACTTAGCAAAGACAAGATTTTAGAACGATATTTAAATCTTGTTTATCTTGGTTCTGGTGCCTATGGTGTTGCGGATGCTTCCTGGGTATATTTTAGTAAGCCAGTTAGCGAATTAACTTTGGCAGAAATGGCCACCATCGCTGGGTTGGCACCTGCACCCAGTGTATACGCTCCCGACCGAAACCCAGAAGCGGCAAAACAGCGGCGCAATTTAGTATTGCAGCGAATGCTTGAAGATGGTGTAATTACTGCGAACCAAAGAGAACAAGCAGTAAATGAACCACTAACTATAAAATCTAGCGTACCCAAACGCTTAGAAGTTCAAGCACCGTATTTTACGAGTTTTGTTCAAAAGGAACTGCCTAAGTATGTTTCTCCTGAAGTCATCGAAGCGGGTGGGTTGACAGTAGAAACAACTCTTAACCCCACTTGGCAAGCAGCAGCAGATAAAGCAGTAGCGAAAACCTTACGAAACCAAGGACGCTGGGAAAATTTTAAGCAAGCAGCGCTAGTATCAATTGACCCTCGCACCGGGGAAATAAAAGCAATGGTGGGGGGTAAAGATTTTGGTAAGTACCAATTTAACCGTGTCACTCAAGCACAGCGACAACCTGGTTCGACTTTCAAAGGATTTGTTTACGCAACTGCAATTGCTACAGGGATGAGTCCTTATGAAAATTTTCAAGATAGTCCGTTAGTAGTAGACGGTTACGAACCAAAGAACTTTGACAAGGGTTTTCGAGGTTCGCTGGATATGGTAACGGCGCTTACCAAGTCAATTAATATTGTCGCAGTACGAATTTTGATGAAAGTAGGCTTTAACCCTACCATCGAACTTGCCCATAAAATGGGAATTAAATCTGAACTGAAACCAATGTACTCTTTGGCGCTCGGTTCATCGGAAGTTAATTTGCTTGAGTTAACGAGTGCTTACGGTAGTTTTGCTACTGAAGGTGTTCACAACGAAGTTCATGGTATTACCCGTATCGTTAACCGTCGGGGAGAAGAAATTTGGAAAGCAAACTTCACTCCTGTTCGCGCGCTTGACTCGGATAGCGCAAATATTACAACTTGGATGTTACGCAATGTTGTAACATCTGGCACAGGTCAACCAGCACAACTAGATAACCGCCCAGTTGCAGGTAAAACCGGAACAACAGACGAAGCTCGTGATTTGTGGTTTATTGGCTTCATACCACAAGTTGTTACAGGTGTCTGGTTGGGTAACGATAATAACAATGTTACTTATGGAAGTAGTGCTTCAGCCGCTTACACTTGGCACGAGTTTATGGAGGAAGCGGTAAAGGGGATGCCTATCGAGCAGTTCCCAAAACGTCCTAAACTTGACGACCGTAAAGGTACTATCAAAGCTGAACCAATCAAAGCACGACGAATAGTTAACCGTGCATTTGACGACAAAGATAGAAGGGGTGATGATAGTTCGGGTGATGATTCTTCGAGACAGTCTAGAAGACGACGTTCTCAACAATTTACCTCGGATAATAACAATAACGATAACGATAACAACGAACGGTCTTCGAGAAGGCGCCAACGCTCGTATCAAAGCACACAGCAAGACGACAATAATACATCAAGTCGTCGCAGACGGCGCAGTCAAAGTGATGATAGCTCCCAAAGTACTAGTAATTATAGTAATAACAATCGCTCTGATTCGTCCTCTGATTCTCGTCCAAGGCGCCGACGAAACCGCACAAGTGATTCTGACCCATCGTCTTCGTCTTCGTCACGTCGAAGTCGTGATTCTTCGAGTGGCAACAGTTACACTCCTTCACGCTCAAGAAGTTCCTCTGGTTCCTCTGGTTCTTCTGGTTCCTCTGGTCGCTCCGACTCAGCACCAAGTACACCCTCATGGCGTGAACGTTTACGACCATCCGGTGGTGATGGCTAGTCGTTCATGTCATTAAATTTGGTCGGCTCACGGCGTCTCGCCTGACCGGACGCACATCTGGGACAGATATGCTATAACACACCAGAATTAATGACACAGACCACTACTAGTCTGTGTCATTAACTCTTTTCTCCGTGGACTCTGTGGTAAAAGATATACCATTAAAATTCATAAAAGCACTAGGTGCCAATTTACTGCACAGGCAAGGATGCCTGTGCCACGGTGAAATTATTAATACTGGTCTTTCTCAAGAAATGTAAATATCTTTCTATAGTACTTGTCTCTATTCTCCCCACTGAGAGATGTAGTCAAAGCATAATTTTTATACGGTCATAAGTAAAGCAATATATAAAAGGAAAAAACACTTATGTACTTTTTCATGGAAGCAGCAGCAGGTGCCGTATCTCAGGCACCTAGTTTTCCTACAGCCTCAATTGCAGTTTATGTAATTGGATTTATTGCAGCTGTAACAATTGGCTCAGTTGCATGGTATAACTCAAAGCGTCCTGTAGGTTGGGAAGACAAAGAACGCCCAAGTGTAGTACCCAAAGTTGAAAAAGACGAAACTCCCGGACTTGGAGAACCAAAAGCCGAGTAATATTATGAGTTATGAGTTATGAGTTATGAGTTAATAGTTACTCAATACTCAATACTCAATACTCAATACTCAATACTCAATACTCAATACTCAATACTCAATACTCAGCACTCAGCACTCAGCACTCAGCACTCAGCACTCAGCACTCAGCACTCAGCACTTTTAACTAATTCTGTATTTCAATCCATCGACGGTAAAGTTTTTGAATGTGTTTGAGAACAGCATCTGCTACGGGTTTGTTTGAATCGTTCTTTTGAGATAATTTCAGCAGTTTACCCAGTAGTTTTGCTTCTTCTGTACCAACTTCACCGTCACTATATATTAATCCGCTAATTGACTCGATTAAATTTTGACAGTCCTCGTGAGTCGGGTGTTCTCCTAAGTACTCATGTACCCATTTATAAAACTCGTTTGGCTTTACTGCTAATAATTCGTACAGGTAAGGTTTGATTTCTGGGTCATTTTCTAAACCCTTTGCTTGTGCGATTTGACGTAAATATCTCCGCTCTTCAGGCTGGATTATACCATCAATCCATGCTGCTCCAACCAGTATTTTCACATGCGTTTTCACACTCGCATCGTTCATATGCAACCTCGTTTCAGTGTATTTTGCCTTCATGGAAATACTAGCAACACAACGAAGCGTAACTTACGAATCATCCGATTTTCTTAAACGCACCATGAAGAACCCATCCATATTATGTTGATGCGGCAATACTTTTAACCAGCCCTGTGGAGTCAAGAACTTATGTACTATGAATTTCATCGGTGCCTCAATTTTCCAGTTAGGGTTGGCAGTTAAAAACGACTCCACTACAGTTTCGTTTTCAAGTGGATGTAATGTACAAGTAGCATAGACTAATATACCACCTGGTTTCACATATTTTGCTGTGTTTAATAATAATTCGCGTTGAAGTATAGATAATTCTTCCACGGTTTCAGGAGTTTGGCGCCATCGTGCATCTGCATGACGATGCAAAGTACCCAACCCAGAACAAGGTGCATCAAGTAAAACGCGGTCGGCAGTATTAATGAACTGTGAAAAACTCCGACTGTCCCCAGTACATATTTCTATACACTTTAACTGTAAGCGCTGGGCATTTTCCTCAAGTTTACGCAGTCGCGAAGCAGTACGGTCACAAGCCCATATTTTACCTTTATCTTGCATCAGTTCGGCTATATGAGTTGTTTTACCACCTGGCGCCGCACAAGCATCAATTATTATTTCTCCTGGTTGTGGTTCCAGTAAATAACTCACAAGTTGTGCGCTGCTATCTTGTACAGTCCACCAACCTTGATAATAACCAGGTAAATTTTGAATGGCGCCGCTACTACCAACTAAACGTAAAGCTTGGGGTAAATAAGTTAGTCGCTCATATTGAACACCAACGTTTTGAAACGCTTGCTCAACTTCTGTCACCGAAGCACGCAGCAAATTTACTCGTAAATCAATTGTCGGTGTTTGGTTCATCCATTGGCATAACTTTTCAGTCTCATCGGAACCAAACTGTTTTTCCCACACTTCAATTATCCAGTCGGGGAAACTATATAAAACTCCTAACCCCTCACCCTTTAACCCTTCCTCTTCCTCTAACCGTATGTACTGACGCAACATCGCATTTACTACTCCTGCGAGTTTAGCAATACCATTTTCTTTCGCTAGCTCTACAGTAGTGTTAACTGCGGCAGAAGGTGGTACTCTATCTTGGTACAATAACTGGTACAAACCTAGATGTAAAATGGTACGAAGGTCTTTTGGTTGTTGGTACGCTTTTTTCTTGCCTAGCTGGTCAATTAAATAGTCTAGAGTTCGCAGGCGCCGAACACTTCCATAAACTAGCTCAGTAACAAGCCGTCGGTCACTATCAGATAAATTCGATTTTGGATTAAACTTTTTTAACGCACGGTCAACAGCAACATCAACAAAGGCGCCGTTGTGTACATCACGTAAAGCAATAAAAGCAATTTGACGGGCTGAAGACATTAATTAAAAATCTAATTGTCATTATTTATATATAATGACGTATAAATTGATATTGACGTAGAGACGCGATTAATCGCGTCTCTACAAAAATCCAAAATCCATTCATGTCCCGAAGGGAAAATCCAAAATCCAAAATTCTAATAGCGTGCAGTATCAACGCTACCAATTTCAAATTCGCACGCGCGTGATACAAGTTCTTGAGGTAGTTCTTCAAAACTGACGAGCGGTAAGTGTTGAGGATTTTCGACTAGTTCTTTGGCAAGTAAGAAGCCAGCAATAGTCCAAGTTTGGTACTTACGAGCTTGCTTACCAATCAATCGTCCCTTCTTACCATCATAATACTCAACCCACTCATCATTCTTTAAACGTGAGGCAGCAATGGCAATGGCTTTTTTTGCAAGGTCAAGTCGATTAGTTTTGACGGCACCAGCAGCTAACATCCATAATAAAACAGGCCAACTGCCAGCGTTGTGATATGACCAAGGAATATTTTTCGGGTCACATCCAGTAACTATTCGGTACTCTTCACCTTCTAAAGCAGGGAAACAAATTTTCATCGGCATGTCGCCAACTAAATTATCCCAGCGTTGGTCTACCAAATTCATAATCGCTTGTGATTGCTCCTCGGTTGCTAACTCGGAAATAATAGCCATCAAGTTACCAAGTGAGAAGAAGCGTGTATCAAGTTGGGATGGTCCAACGTTACCTGCTAGATAACCACCGTTCATGGGTAGCCACTTGTCTAATTCATAATATGGAAGCGAATCAGTATATATATTGAATAGGTTTACTGCTGCTTTGCCATATTCTTCACCCTTGAAACGGTAAATAGCGTTGAGACGGTTGATATCAATCCAGTAATGCTGACGAATATGAGCGCATAATAAGGGTAAGCGGTTATCGATGGCAGCTACAATATTTTCGTTGTATTCACACACTAGTAACTCGCGCGCCGCTCGCAGCGAGGCATAAAATAAAGCTTGAATTTCTAGGGGATGTCCATAAATTCCCATCCGACGGTCTATCATGCAGGCGCCATCTGGAACCAACAGGGTTGGATACATATCAAAACGGTTCGCCAAACATAATTCTACAATTAACTTGATTCCATTTTGGAATTCAGGCTGATAAGCAAAACAATAATCTTTAGTTGCCACCACATACGCACGCAACAAAATAATCCACCATAAACAGGAGTCAACAGGTGTTACTCGTGCGATAGCATGTTCTCCAAAGTCGGCATCAAGGTATTCAGTACCATCAATTGAAACGACTTTGAAACTAGCAGGCATCAATCCGCGCGCGGGTTTATAAGCATCAAGTTCTCTTTCTTTAGGTTGCAACTTTAAAGTTTCTTCCAAGAAGTTACGGACAATATCAGTTCTACCCTTCATTAAGAATATCAGAGCAGATGACACAAAATCGCGTACAAACACTTGGTCATAATTTAGAGCTTCTGTGGAATCATCAAACGCTGCCACTGTTCCTATTGGGTGCCCTTGATAATAAACAATAGATTTTTCTAACGCAGACCAAGCTTCACTGTCGATATCGTTGCCTTTTACTGTTGTTATCATGTCCTCAAGTTGCATCGCTTATAAGCTCCTTTTTCATTTTATTTCTTACAGTAGAAACACCTTTTCTATTCGCTATCTTTATTTTAACAATCATGATTTAATATCATGTTTTTCAAAGAAAGCGAATACTATCAACACTTAATTCGTATCGGCTCAATGACACATATTATGACCGTGATATAATCAACGTTCATTATTTCAGTGCTATCTGAATCAACAATCGTCAACTCAAATCTCTACTTGAAAATGTAGTTATTGCTCGAACTGTTACAGATAAAATTCTGACAACGCACCAAGCCTTTTTCAAAACATTTAATAACCTACGAACTATACCTAGAAATTTTATTTCACAAACTAATACATAAGTTGTATTTATCTAGGTAGTTCAAACTTAAGTAGTCTTACTAGATTCGACAAACTGGGCGATAATGACTAGACATATTTATTTGAATACATTTTAATCATAATTTATAACTTTTTTTCACAATATGCAACATTATTTTCAGAATTAACGTATCACACGTATGCTTAAGCAATATAATTAACCAGTTTAAATCTTTATTAGTAATAATTTAAACATTGATACCAAACTTCAGAACATAGACTAAAGCTCCAATACAGCGATAACTTATAAATCAAATCATAATAAATGAGTTTCACGGCGGTGATCTTTTTTACATTAAATAAAAGTTTACAAATCGAGTTATTCTCATCCTACAAAATGAGAAGGTAAATGCTTATTTCAGAAATTTACTAACGGCATTAACTTTGTTGTTACAAGATGTTAGTATCAAAAAATACATTTTATATCCTTTCTGTCTTTTTCGCAACAAATATTTAGCCACAACTATAAAGTTGCCGAATTTAGCCAAATATAATAGTGTGAAGGTAAGCGTGGTAATATTTCGTCTGGAATTTGGTTTGGAAAATACTGCATAATCTAGAGAATAAGTGTATAAAAGTTCTTTGATTACTTAGCTTAAAGGTTAATTTAATATCATCCAATAATTTGTACTATAATATTGCAATTTCGATCAGGAATAATAATCATGAATACAAATGTAATTTTGCTTCTTATGTACTAACTGTTTTAGTATTAATAAACTTTTGTATAAATACTGTTGTGTGATGTAATCAAATAAAGCTTAGTTCTGCCTACCTCAGTTTTACTAATGGTTTGCAGAACAATTGCTTATTTATTATTGAATTTGATTAATACTATTATTTTTACTTAAACAAGTAAAATATCTGTCAATAGTTATACAAAATTAACGCATGATACAACATGAGATAAATACTATAGTTATAGCGAAGCAAGGAGTTTCTTTTTTTACTTACTCTGTAATCATAGCACCCTTGTATATATATTAGCCGAAATAAATATACAGTTACTTAGTAAGAATCGGTAAATAATTTGGTTTAATTTTGAAGCTAGTGTAAATCATCGCTCGTGTTGGCGCCTGAGCTAATCTTTTTGTTGTATTTTTGACACAGAATAGCTGTACTGAAAATTTGCAATAATCTTTGACTAGATTCAGAATTAATGCGCTCGTGCTTTAAACAGCCTCTACTTCTATTTTTAAGCTACTTCAAAATACAAGCATCCGTCAAGATGCCGAAATGCTAAACATTAATCGCTACTTACAAAGTACTTAGGTAAAAATTACTAGTTTTCATTCAAATGTTAGCACATCAATAATTAAGGCAAGGTCTGCTTACTGTTTAAGATTATGTAAACTAAAGCTTAATTAAAAAACAGAATTTTTCTCAGTGTTTCCACGTAAAATGTGATATAATGCAAATCCAAGAAGGTTAAACAAGAAGGGTAAATGATTTTTTAGTTTCTCAACTTGATGTGCGTAGTGCCTAATAAAACATTCATCAAAAATCTATAAATCATCGATAAAAATTAATAATCATTAACTAGTGATATAACTTACCATAGCTTATATAACATTTACGATACATTTATTCAAAGCCCTTAAATGCAACTAGTGTAAAGCACTGACGAGCGTGAAAAATCTATGTTAAAAACGGCTCAAGTTGTGAAGTCTCCATCAGTTGAACGTTTGCTCGACCTCTGGGCACAACGTTACACACTTGAAAAATCTGTGGCTTCCCAAGAAAACCTATCATTGGAGAGTAGACTACTCGCAAATGCCTCGTCACAAGGTCGTGCGTTAACAGCAAAAAAGTTAAAAGACAATATATTGAACGTTAATTGCCAGATGGGGTGGATACAGACGAAGACGCTCTACGCTTATATTCCGAATGTTTTGGATTTGAGTGAAGCGCGTCGGATTACACAATTTGCTTTTCGTGTATATAAGAAGCTAATCGAAGTCTACCAAAAACAATGTCCTCAAAGAGACGAAGTGCCGACTGAACAAGGGCTAAACTCTTTAGGAGTGCCTGCAATATCCGACTTGGCATACGCTCTTGAACCGATACTGCTAGTTTTTCAAGAACAGCACATCGCATCAAAAGACTGGCGTGCTTTAGGATTTATGACTACACAGTTAAACTTTACCAATAAGTTAATCGCTAAAAAGCTATCTGAAAGCGAAAGAATATTGCTTGCTCCTTATTTGAAGTTTGTTGAAGAGCAAGTCGCGATACCTTGGCAAAGAGTTTGTGCAGCAAGTGCAAACCATGCTATCGACTCTGCTGAGTATCGCTTGGTTGAAGAAATGCTACCAGCGGCGCCGTCTATC
>NZ_JBXXZH010000257.1:0-12664 GCF_059640475.1 Calothrix sp. CBUCES-K 9914 | reverse complement strand
CCCCCCTTAATAAGGCAGGGCTGTTTCATTCCCTCTCAAATCGGATTTGTCAAGATGGTTAGCTATAAAAATCATAAGTATGGGTAGCAATGAAATAGACTTTTAAGCACATAAATATAAGTGTGATTGTTTATTTTATCGGCGCCTTGGTAGCAAAATTACCAATAAAGATTTGCGCGAAACCCTTGATTTTTCAAGATTTTTAGGGAACGAATCAGCCCTGCCATAAGCAAACATATTAGTATTTCTTATGTTTTCTGCTTACTTGTATCGGGAGACTATTTTCCTTATAGTTCCCTAATCATTGACTAATAATTCAGCACGCTTAAAAAAAATTTGCGAGTTGCCTTCTTATCGCATGGCTTAACTATCGCTTAACCCAAACATTGGCGACAAATAATGGGGTTTCTGGGTCAGTCTATTCTGCTCCTGATTTTGGCATAGATCTAGTGCGTCACAGCAGATGGATTTTCGCTTCGTTGTTTGATTGTTATGGCTGTGACGCACCCTACATTTATCATGTTTATGTTTTACGCCTAAAATATAAAAGTTAAAATCTTGGGATACACAAAAAGCAATGACACCTAAAGTAGCGCCATACGGGTCTTGGAAATCACCTATTACGACTGATTTGATTACGGGGGCAAATATTGGACTGGGGCAAATAGTACTTGATGGTGAGGATATTTACTGGACTGAGTTGCGACCGACTGAGAAAGGACGCAATGTCGTTGTTAAACGCGCGCCTAATGGTAATATTCACGATGTAACTCCAGATGGTTTTAATGTGCGTACTCGTGTTCATGAGTATGGTGGAGGCGCCTATTTTGTTGCAAATGGCACGGTGTATTTTTCCAATTTTGCTGACCAGCGTCTTTATTCTCAATGGAGTGACAGTGCTGTTGCTTTAACTCCTGATGTTGCGATGCGTTACGGTGATGCTATATTAGATGCGACCAGAAAGCGGATTATTTGCGTGTGTGAAGACCATACCGCAGGAGAACATGAGCCTGTAAATAAGCTTGTGAGTATTAATTTAGAAAATAGCGATATACAAACTTTAGTTTCTGGAAATGATTTTTATACATCGCCTCGTTTAAGTTCTGATGGTTCGCAGTTGGCTTGGTTAACTTGGAACCATCCTAAAATGCCTTGGGATAGTGCTGAATTATGGGTTGGAACTGTACAAAGTGATGGTTCAATAGGTGATACAAAAAAAATTGCAGGTGGCGCCTCGGAGTCTGTATGTCAGCCAGAATGGTCGGCAGATGGAACGTTATACTTTATTTTAGATAGAACGGGTTGGTGGAATATTTACCGCACTACAGGGGATAGTATTGAAAATTTAACACCAATATCCGCAGAATTTGGTAAGCCGCAATGGATTTTAGGCACTTGTACATATGGTATCGAATCTGATAATCGAATTATTTGTAGTTACACCCAACAGGGAACTTGGAAGTTAGCTAGTCTTGATATCGCTTCACGTCAACTAGAAACTTTTGATTTGCCTTATACAGAAATCGGCTCATTACAAGTGGCGCCTGGTAAAGTAGTATTTAATGCTGGCGCCCCTACTCAACCTACAGAAATTGTTACATTAGATTTAGCGACTCATGAACGTACTGTTTTACGTCGTGCAAGTGAAATAAAAGTTGATACTGGCTATCTTTCACACGTTAAAGGAATAGAATTTCCAACAACGAACGGAAAAACCGCATACGCAATATTTTACCCGCCACAAAACCAAGATTACACGGCGCCGTTCGGTTCAAAACCACCTTTATTGGTAAAAAGTCATGGAGGTCCAACCGCAGCAGCTTCCACAAGTTTAAGTTTAAGCATTCAATATTGGACGAGTCGCGGGATAGCTGTCCTTGATGTAAATTATGGTGGTAGCACTGGTTACGGTCGCGAATATCGTCAGCGTTTAGAAGGTACTTGGGGTATTGTTGATGTTGACGACTGTGTAAACGGCGCCCTTTACTTAGTTCAACAAGGTTTAGTAGACGGAAACCGTTTGGCTATCGCTGGTGGAAGTGCTGGTGGATATACAACTTTATGCGCGTTGACTTTCCGCGATACCTTTAAAGCTGGCGCCAGTTATTATGGTGTAAGCGACTTAGAAGCACTAGCACGCGATACACACAAATTTGAGTCACGATATTTAGATGGTTTGATAGGTGCCTATCCAGAAAGAAAAGACTTATATATTGAGCGTTCTCCCGTCCACTTTACAGAAAAACTTGCCTGTCCTGTAATTTTCTTCCAAGGTTTAGAAGATAAAATTGTACCTCCTAACCAAGCCGAAATAATGGTAGAAGCATTGCAGCAAAAAGGTTTACCCGTTGCATATGTAGCTTTCCCCGGAGAACAACATGGGTTTCGCAGCGCAGAAAATATTAAACACGCACTCGAATCTGAAATATACTTTTACTCGCGCGTCTTCCAATTTGAACTAGCAGACAACGTACAAACAGTCCAAATAGATAATTTATAATACATGTATTATTTGCAATACATGTATATTGTGGAACAGGCATCCTTGCCTGTTTTATTAAGTTGCTGTAGAGGTAGGCACCTCACTTGCTTCAATACTTTTTTGTCCCAACTTCGGTTCAGTACCTGCTAAAATACGTTGAATATTACTGCGATGGCGAATAATTACGTATAATCCACCCACAACCCCAAACAATACATAAGCCAATGGTTGATGGAATAAGACCATTAATATAGATACTGCAACGGCACCACTAATAGAACTGAGTGAGACAATACGCGATATTGCTATGACGACAGCGAAAACACCAAACGTTGCTAAACCAACTTGCCAACTCATTGCTAGCAGTATACCTAAACTAGTGGCAACTGATTTACCTCCAGTAAAACCCAGAAATATTGATTTACTGTGTCCCAGTACAGCGCATATCCCTGCAAGTGTCACCATCCAAGGTGAGTATCCAGATACAGTTTGCGGAATTAAATTTTGACTACTGGCAAATTCAAAAAACCAATGCACTAACAGTATTGATAGTACTCCTTTCAAGCAATCTACCAACAATACAAAAGCCCCAGGTCCCTTACCCAACGCTCTTAAAACATTAGTAGCACCAGTCGAACCGGAACCAACTTCCCGAATATCAATACCTTTTAATAGTTTTGCTGCCGTATAACCCGTAGGTATTGAGCCTAACAAATAAGCAACAAACAGAACAATTCCACACAAACTTAACCAAACAGCCATAATTAAAAGTTAAAAGAGTGCTAAGTGCTGAGTGCTGAGTGCTGAGTGCTGAGTAGGAAAAATTTACTCAGCACTCAGTACTTTCTACTCATAACTATTTAATAGTCATCATCATAATTAGTTCGCATCATGCGCGGGTCAGGAGCGAATGCTAACCATAGAGGAAATTGTAGCAGTGCGAGACTTATCTGTTCTTCTGAATCATCGATAACAATAAAGGGCATTTGATTTGCCTTCACGAGTCTATCTGCTCTTTGAGCTACCACATCAGCTGTCTCAAATATTACTACCCCTCCATCGCGTCCAAAATCTGGGCGCCCGATTCCCAAACAATCTTGTAAGCCGCGTCGCCATTCTCCTAGTCTTTCGGGCGTGCTTGTCAAAATAATCGTCCTCACTTTCTCCCCATAAAGCTGGTGCAGTATAGATATAGCTGCGGATGATATAAGTATATTTTGTAGCCTACTACCCATAGTCCGAATGGCGCCACGTCCACCTTGAGTCAAAAACCAGTTTGAGACACGCTCGGCATGAATAGGTTCAAAAGTACGACGGAGTTGCCAAGGTGGACCGTAGTAGTCAGGTTTTGTACGGTATTGATCGATTAGGCGCCGAATTTGTTTACTGGTGTCTTGAAACTGTTGAGGAGCAAATTGTATATTGCTGGACGCTGACTGCTCGTTATATTTTGGTTGACGTACTGGTTCTTCTACTTCAACTCTTTCTTTTTTAGGAGGTTTGACAAGTTGAAGTTGTTCTGCGGCAGTGGCTAAATCTTGTAAGCTGCCTGTAAGATAGTCTTTGAAACCTTGAACTCGAATTGCTAAATCTTGTGAGGCACCTGCAAATGTAGTTCGCATCTCGTTGCGAATGCGCTCTTGACGGCGTTCAAGTTGTTCAATAGAGAGTTGTAGCGCGCTTTTTTTTGCTTCAAGTTGTGAAAGCGCTTCAGTTACAACTTGTGTCATTGCCGTTTGAGTTGAGCTTAAAACTACTTGTAAGTCGGCAATTTGCTTTTTGAGTGCAGCTTCGGTTTGTTTTAGTTCGCTTATTCTTTGAGTAATTTCTCTTTCTTCATCTAGCGATTGAGTGGCGCCTAACTGTGCCAACTCGGGAAGAGCGTTTTCGTTAATATTTTCACTTTGATTTTCGTGTTCCATAAAGCTCTGCCTCTCAGTTTGCCCAAGATATTCGTCTTTTACTTCTGGGTTTTGAGATTCTTCTCCGTTCATATATTAGGTAATGGGTAGCGAATACGACTATAGGATTATTGATAATAACGCTTGAATAAGTCAAATAACGTGTTTATTGTAATTCAGATTTACTGTAACTCAGACGGTGCCACCATTTTCAGCGGAGATTTGCATGTGACGGTGGACACCAACTATACGTATAGAAAATTATTATGTTCTGGGACAACGCTGTTCTAGACAAGCTTTTAGGGTATTAGGGTCAAAGATAATCGGTAAAAAGTGAATGCTTTTAACTTCTTTAAAATAAAACAAAATTGGGACTGGATACCAAAATACTCGCCAGTTAATCCATTCTCGGTAAGGAAAGCGTCGAAGTAAATTTTCACCTCGGTAAACATCTAAATCAGTAGCTGTAAATTTTAAGCGTATTGTTACAGCTTGCACCATTAGGAATAAACCAAGTATTGTACACAAGCCTGCAAGAATAGGTTGTACAAACAGCAGTGGTACTGCCCCAATCACTAAAACCAGAGGTATATTGTAACTTGGTTTGAGTTCAACAGTAGATAGTTTATCGGCTGTTGTTGAAGTCATCGCGTATAAATCCTGATTTATTAACAGATATCTTATATTTTAAGTGAGTGTGGGAGCATGACTCCCACTCTCTCTAGGCTCCTTGCTGAAAAGCACTACCTTGCCCTTGGAACATTATCGCCGATAGAATAAAGTTAAAGACGAAGATTAGCAATAAGGCAGTGACGACCGCACTTGTGGTTGATTGTCCCACACCTTTGGCGCCTCCTGTTGTTGTTAATCCCCAGTTACAGCCAATTACGGAAATTAACGCTCCAAAAAAACAGGCTTTAATTAAAGAGCTAACAATGTCCCATACAGAAAGGAAGGTACGAGCTGAGTCTAGAAATACACTGTCAGCTAGGTTATATACATTTGCCGCGATTATTAAACCTCCTAGCATCCCTGTTACTAAAGATAGCAGTGTTAAAATCGGCACCATTACCAAACAAGCAATTACACGAGGAATAACAAGATAATCAATTGGGTCGGTTTTTAAAATCAACAGTGCGTCAATTTGCTCCGTTACGCGCATAGTCCCAATTTCTGCTGCAAACGCTGAACCAACTCGTCCAGCAATAATAACCGCAGTTAACACAGGTGTTAGCTCCCGTGTTAGCGCTATTGCTAGCACTCCACCGACTATGTTACCTGCCCCAAAATTAATAAATTCCCGTGCTACTTGAATTGTAAACACCGCACCTACAAACACGGCAGTGATTAGCGCAATAAACAGCGAGTCGGGTCCTACTGCTGCCATTTGTTCAAGCGTGTTACGTCGGTGAACTTTTCCCCTTAACAAATGAACCATCACTTGTCCAGTCAAAAATACTGCCGATAGTAACCGTTGACCCCACGCTACTAAATCTGATTTAGATACAGTTTCACTCAATGTTCAACTCTATGTTTAACTCTATATTTACAAGTACGCCTAGGTAACTGCCGTCATCATAGCGAATTTCAGCATATTTGTTGGTAATTGACGTTCAACACCTCAGCTATGGCACTTTATATTAACTGTTGTAAAAGCTTTTCTCAGAAATTTAAACTTCGTGTGGATTGTATTGTCACTTTCAAAAAAGGGGGTGCAAACCCTTATCGACTTTGATATATCAAGCATCTGACACCAAAGCGCACCAACATATCTACCTCAAATCCTGAGAAAAAAGTATGTATGTATTTTAATGAAAACTTAAGATTCTTAAATTATCGCCTGATTTCGAGTAATTCCAATTATTGTAGTAAATGACGGGCTAGGTACTTTATTGCTTTTACTAAATCCACGGAGTCTATCTGTGATGGCTATCCTCATTAGTTTTATCCGCTCGCTACTGCTGACTATTGTCTTTGGTTTCGCGCTTCCGATCATTTTCGTCGGCGCCTTATTCGCAAGTTTTACGCTAATCGGTCACATTCCTGGCTTACAAACTGCCACTAGTACCCTCGCTAGTATTATTTTAGAGTTTCTTGCGACCTTTGGTAGCGGCGCACCTATACGTGGACTGATTACGATTGCTCTAACATGCGCTTTTGTTGCCGGATTGTTTGATACATATGTTCATTATCGATATCAAATCCTAAGACTTGATTCTTAAATCAACTTGTCAGGTAATAATTAATACTAACTTATACTGCTTTTTGTTAGGTGGACAGGGAATTGTGAAGTGGCTTAAATGCAAATTCCCGTATAACTACAGAAGTATAAATATAAATATTTGAGCTTACTTACGTGGTCAGATTCCCGACGAGAGCAGAAGTTGTCGGGAATCTTAAAAGATAAAACAAGCCGATTTTACACACAAAAAATTAAAAGTCAATTAAAATTAAGATTGTCGTTGGTTATTAATCTTTAATAGCTGATGGTTATGTCGTTGAATGTTGCCAATACCGTTAAGTGTAAAATGCAGGTTAATAGTATATTGTAATACACATAATACTTAGGCTTGTGTATGGGCAGCCAACACAAACCATTAGTTGTTGACCTTTAATTATTAACTATTTTTTATACTTAAGGTTTTTTGACTGCTCATGGTTTGGCCTTTTAAGCCCAGGTTTCGTAAACAGATTGCTCGCATAGAAGTTACAGGTGCTATCGCTGGCACCACACGTAAGCAAGTGTTGGAAGCTCTCAAAACTGTAGAAGAGAGAAAATTTCCGGCGTTATTACTGCGTATAGACAGTCCAGGTGGAACAGTTGGAGACTCACAGGAAATTTATAGCGCACTGAAACGGCTGAGTGAAAAAATCAAAATCGTTGCAAGTTTTGGTAACATTTCAGCTTCAGGCGGTGTATATATTGGCATGGGAGCGCAGCACATTATGGCAAACCCAGGTACAATTACTGGAAGTATTGGGGTTATACTGCGCGGGAATAACCTGGAAAGATTGCTTGATAAAGTTGGAGTTTCGTTCAAAGTTATCAAATCTGGCCCCTACAAAGACATTTTATCGTTTGACCGTCAGTTAACTGAGCAGGAAGAAGGTATCTTGCAGGAATTGATAGATACAAGCTATGCCCAATTTGTGGAAACTGTTGCCTCGTCACGAAATCTTCCTACCGAAACCGTTAGAAGTTTTGCTGATGGACGCATTTTTACTGGACAGCAAGCTGTAGAGCTAGGTGTTGTAGACCGTTTGGGAACCGAAGAAGACGCGCGTCGCTGGATATGCGAACTTGTTGGACTTGACCCAGAAAAGACCACATGCTTTACATTGGAAGAGCGCAAGCCTTTAGTAAACCGGATTTTATCAGGCAATCAAGTTGAAAACGGTTTGATTTCAAATAGTCTAATTTCAAACACCATGAATTGGCTAGAATTTGAAATATCGACAAGCGGCTTGCCTTTGTGGCTATATCGACCCTAATTACTACTTATTTTTAGGTCTTCACGATAATTAGTGCGATTATGATCGTTTGTGAGGAATAATAAGCTAGTGATTACTTCATATAACGGAGGATATTCTTGTGGAGGCAGACTGGCGGATGCGGGCGATACGTGGCGCAACAACAGTATCAGAAAATACAGTTGAAGCAATGCACGAAGCTGTTACGGAACTTCTGAACGAACTTGAAGAACGTAATCATTTACGTCCTACTGATATTATTAGCGTTACTTTTTCAGTAACACGTGATTTAGACGCAATCTATCCAGCTGCAATTGCCAGAACTCGTCCTTACTGGGACTCCGTGCCAATGCTTGATGTGCAGCAAATGTATGTTGAAGGTAGCTTAGAGCGTTGTATCCGATTTCTAATTCACGTTTATACAAAAGCCTCTACTCCCATTCATCATACTTACCTGCGAAAAGCTGCTAACCTCAGACCTGATTGGAGTTTACCTCAGTCGTTACAAGCATCACATTCAACTATTAAATCAAAAGTCTAGAATGCATGTGTATAGCCATGCTAATACTTAAGAAAATATGAAGTTTGATAGTGGAGACGACGTTGCTCAATTTGGTGGTATTTCGGGTAGGGTATTCAGTGACCGTGGAACAGGTGTTAGGGTTCGCTGCGAAGACTTTCTGAATATTCTAGCTCGAAATCCTGAACCGTTAGTAATTGTCACAGCCGAAGGTTTCTTCACAAAACTTTATAAATATGCAACTGCGTATAAAGGTTTTGTGTTTTTTACCGAATCGCTCGATAGGCTAGAATTTCGCAGCGACATTGAGGTAATTCAAGCTACTAGCATCTCTACAGAAATTTGAAGGTAGAAATATTGGCAACGGATGATAAACGGATGTAACGGATGCGTTAATAACTACTTTAGGCGTTTGTAACCAATAACTGGCGCCGTTACATCCGTCATCAAGAGTTGCAAACAACCCACCAGTTTTAATAACCTAGTACATCACAGCATAAATAAAGCTACCATTTCAAATGGCTGAAAAGTCGATTTTATAAGCTTTCTTTCTTTTGCATGAGTGACTTTTTACTTTTGCCTTGCTGTACTAGTGGTTTATGTCATTAATTATGGTGTGTTACGTAAATAACAAAACCTTGTAGAGACGTTACATGTAACGTCTCTACATTCCCCAAATTTAATGACATGAACCACTAGTGTTTATGATGAAATCGAATTCCTAAGAAAATATCATACAAAAATCCTAAGAAGTCTTTTTTGTTAAGTAATCCTAATGATTGAGGTGAACCTTTTTCATCCAGTTTAGGCTTCATTAAATAATAAGTTGGTTGATATTTATACCAGGGTACTGAAGGCCAAAGGTGATGAACAAGGTGATAGTTCTGTCCCAAAATTAAAATGTTGATTATAGGGCTAGCATAAACGCGCGCATTTTTCCAGCGGTCTCGCTGGTCAAATGGGCGATGTGGTAAATAATCGAAGAATAAACCTAATGTTACGCCTACAACTGCTGATGGGATGAACCAAAAATTCAGGATGTAACCCAAGAAATGATGCTGTACTGAAATATATACTATTACCGCGACAAACAAGCGGCTTAAGAACCATTCTAGTAGTTCATAATTACGCCACAGGCGCCGCTTGAAGAAAAATATTTCGTGATATAAAAAGCGTACAGCAATAAGCCATAAAGGACCCCCCGTTGAAACATAATGGTCTGGGTCGTTTTCTGGGTCATTGACATTACCGTGATGCTGCAAATGTACCCTTGTAAAAACTGGAAAAGCAAAAACTAACATTAACGCGCTAATATGCCCTAGTACGGCATTGAGGATTCGGTTGCTATGGGCAGACTGATGACAAGCATCGTGAATAACTGTACCCGATATATGAAGGGCAAGAACATTCAAGCTAAAACATACCCAATGCTGCCATTCCCAAACCCAGTAACCAAAGCCGGATATGGTCATCATTCCCACTGCCAATAGAAACATCTGTACAGTTGGATTAAAACCACCTGGAGGCGCTAATAATTCCTTCGGCGGGACTGCCAGTATTTTTGGTGCCTCCGACGTTAACATTATAAACTCCTTAACCTTTAAACAATTAAATTGAATGTACGACACAAAGTATCGAAGAATAAAGTTTTGTGTACCAACATTAATTTATCTCATGATACATCAGCACCTCAATAAGCGATATGATGCCAATCGAGCAAACTATCGACACTAACAGACAGACTGTGCCGCTCAATTTTATGATGATTCCCAGATAGCTCCCTTTCTATTACCCTCTATGCAATTTAAAGACTCAATCCGCCGGACTAAAATTGTCGCTACGATTGGTCCTGCTACTAGCAGCCCAGAAATGCTCAAAGCTATTATCGAAGCAGGCGCCACCACGCTTAGATTAAATTTCTCTCATGGTTCTCATGCAGACCATCAGCGTAACATACGCTTGATTCGGCAAACGGCATTTGAGTTAAACCAGCCGGTTGCTATATTACAGGACTTACAGGGTCCTAAAATTCGCTTGGGTAAATTTGAGAATGGGTCAATAGTGCTGGCTAAAGGCGACCGCTTTACATTAACAAACCGTCCTATAGTTGGCACTCAAACTATGAGTTGTGTCACCTATGATTATCTTGCCGACGAAGTTCCCACAGGCGCCCGAATTATGCTTGATGATGGACGGGTGGAAATGGTCGTTGAAGAAGCCGAGCGAGAAAAAGGTGATTTGCACTGTCGTGTAACTGTTGGAGGTACGCTTTCTAATAATAAGGGCGTAAACTTTCCGGGTGTTTACTTATCGATTAAAGCAATGACCGACAAAGACCGCGAAGATTTAATCTTCGGTCTAGACCAGGGTGTAGATTGGGTAGCGCTTTCGTTTGTCCGTAACCCTCAAGATATTATCGAGATTAAAGAATTAATTAGCACTGCTGGTAAACAAGTACCAGTCGTTGCCAAAATTGAAAAGCACGAAGCTATCGAGCAAATGGAAGCGGTTTTAGCTTTGTGCGACGGTGTAATGGTCGCGCGCGGAGATTTAGGTGTTGAATTACCTGCTGAAGATGTGCCAGTATTACAAAAACGTTTAATTGCCACTGCTAACCGTTTGGGCATTCCAATTATTACAGCTACCCAGATGCTGGATAGCATGGTCAATAACCCCCGTCCAACGCGAGCGGAAGTTTCTGACGTAGCAAATGCTATTTTAGACGGTACTGATGCCGTCATGCTCTCGAACGAAACCGCTGTAGGTAAATTTCCTGTAGAAGCAGTAGCAACAATGGCACGGATAGCCGAACGGATGGAGCGAGAAGCAGCGGAAAATGCAAATGCTTTGAAAGTCAGAGATGCACGTCGTTCGATACCGAATGCGATCAGTCAAGCAGTTGGGCAAATTGCCGAACAGCTGGGAGCCAGTGCAATTATGTCATTAACTCAAACTGGAGCAACGGCACGTAACGTTTCTAAATTCCGTCCGCAAACACCAATTTTGGCTATTACTCCTCATGTTAATGTCGCTCGTCAGTTACAAATGGTATGGGGTGTCAAACCGTTACTCGTATTAGAATTACCTTCCACCGGTCAAACTTTCCAAGCAGCGCTAAATGTGGCATTAGAGAATAACTTAGTAGCTGAAGGTGATTTAGTTGTAATGACAGCTGGAACATTACAAGGAGTTTCTGGTTCCACCGATTTAATTAAAGTTGAAGTTGTAACATCAGTACTTGGTCATGGTATTGGACTAGGGCAAGGTTCAGTGAGTGGACGCGCGCGCGTTGCATATACAGGTGTAGACGTTGGTAATTTTAATCATGGTGATATTTTAGTTGCATCGGGTACTAGTGCTGATTATGTAGATGCTATTCGTAAAGCAGCAGGTATTATTACTGAAGAAGAAAGTTTAACTTCCCACGCCGCAGTTATTGGTTCGCGGTTAGGAGTTCCTGTAATTGTGGGTGTTAAAAATGCAACGCGCGTTATTCGCGACGGTTTAATACTAACAATGGATATGCAGCGTGGGTTAGTTTATTCAGGCGCCGTTAACGGTACAGTAGTAACAACCTAGCATTCTATCGTAGCACAGGCATCTTGCCTGTGCATTGGCTTAAGCAAGTCTTTATACAAACGCAAGTGTTTAGCACTAATATACTCCCAACTATAATATGCTTTTACGTAGTTTTGAGCATTGACCGCTAGTCTTTTAAGTTCCTGAAAATGATTAATAGCCCAACCAAGCGTATTGCAAAGAGCATTAATATCACCAGTGCGGAAAAGAATTCCCCTATTTGCTGCAACTAGCTGTAGATGTGGTGCAATATCACTAGCTATAACTGGAATACCTTCACGCATCGCTTCCAACATTGCTAATGGTAATCCTTCCAAATTAGAAGGTAACACAAATAATCCTGCACCCCGCATAATCTCAGCTTTACGCGCTCCCGATAATTCTCCTGTCATAACAATATCTGAATTAGCTGAAACCATTCTCAGAATTGAAGCGGTAAATTCTTTTGTATCACTAATTCCACCAACTAATACAAGTTTCCATCCAATTGGCTTTAGTTTCTGAAATGCTTTGATAAGTAAGTCTGGGCACTTCTCTGGCACAAGTCTGCCCAAAAATACAATGTAACGTCCCTTATCTAAACCTAAAGCTTTTGCGTAATGAAAACTTGAGTCAGAATCACAATAGCTAGCTGGGGCGCCAGGAATATAAATAGTCTTGCGATTATAAGTTTGCTGAAAATGTAACTTGAGCGCTTCTGATACAACAATT
>NZ_JBXXZH010000256.1:0-12743 GCF_059640475.1 Calothrix sp. CBUCES-K 9914 | reverse complement strand
TGTCGCTAAAGGCGCCGGTAATAACGCTGGCGACAATAGCCAATTAGAAGAAATACGCTACGAAGGTTACGGACCAAATGGTGTAGCTATTTTACTGGAAGCACTAACCGATAATCGTAATCGCACTGCTGCTGATTTACGAGTAGCGTTTAGTAAAAATGGCGGAAACTTGGGGGAAACAGGTTGTGTAAGTTGGATGTTCGCTCAAAAAGGTGTGTGTATCGTAGAATCTGTATTAGATGAGGAAAAACTGCTCGAAGCATCCCTCGAAGGTGGCGCCGAGTCTTATGAAATGACATCAGAAGATACAGCAGAACTATTTACCGAAGTTGCTGACTTGGAAACCCTCAGCCAAACCCTCAAAAATCATGGCTTCAAAGTTACTGATGTTGAACTGCGCTGGATACCTGATAATTACGTCGAAGTTACTGACTCAGACCTGGCGCGCGCACTTCTCAAATTAATCGATACTCTCGAAGGTTTAGATGATGTCCAAAACGTTACAGCTAATTTTGAAATGGCTGAACAATTAATGGCTGCAATGGTTTAATTAAGTGCGAAGTCGAAATGACTTCGCCTACAAAAATTCTTTTAACTTTATTCAGTATGCTCTAAGTCTGACATATGAATACTTTTAACGATTTTTATTTTTTAATTGTAAATTATACTACAAAATTAACGGCATTTTTACATCAAAACTCCACATCTATTACAAGACAGCGACACATGAACCTGAGATAGTTTCTTTTGTCAGTTGTTTTACGTGAATGAGGAGTACATCTTATGAATAAGTTCGCAAAGGCTCTACTTTTAACCTTGGCTTTTAGCGCACCTGTTGCATTAACCGCACCTTCAGTTAAAGCTCAGACCACTACAGCGCCCGCTCCAGTAAGCACTACTCCACCTGCTACAAACACACCTGTTAAACCTGCCCCTAAACCAGTTAAGAAAAAGGTTAAGAAAGGTGCCAAGAAAGCAGCAGTCAAAAAAACAAGCACAACAACCACAGTTAAGCCCCCCGCTACTACCACAACAACACCTGTTAAGCCTGCTACAAACTAATTGACTCTAATCAAGCTTTTAATTTAAGAAACCCGACTTCTTGAGGAAGTCGGGTTTCTTGTTTTTGTAGGGTGCGTAACGCCATAACAATATTTCAACGAAGCGAATAATTTTGTGGCGTTACGCACCATAGATATCAAATTTAATTCGGTGCATGAGGCGACAGGTTTTATCACTACGTTGAAGTTTTTACGCGCTATAGATATCAAATTTAATTCGGTGCATGAGGCGACAGGTTTTATCACTACGTTGAACTTTTTACGCACTATAGATATCAAATTTAATTCGGTGCGTGACGCGACAGGTTTTATCGCTACGTTGAAGTTTTTTCGCACTATAAATATCAAATTTAATTCGGTGCGTGACGCGACAGGTTTTATCGCTACGTTGAAGTTTTTTCGTTGCGTCATACACCCTACTTCATATTGCTTAATATTTTGCAACATACTTCAATATTTGTTGATAAAAAAGTGTATAAAAATCTCCATATAAAATTCATACGATGAACAAGAAAATGACACATCAGTCTGCAATATTCAAATCATCGACTGATACGAAAAAGAAAGGACACACTTTATGATTAAGATCGCTAAAGCTCTTTTGGTTACTCTTGCAATAGTTGCACCACTCTCCGTCGGTGCCCTTGATGCACAAGCGAAAACGGCACCTCATGCTAATACCATGAAAATTGCCGCAGTTCCTACAAATGGCGCCAAAGTAGCAAAAGTTCATCATAAAAAACATAAAGCAAAACATACTGCAAAACATAATCTTAGCGCTCACAGACACACCACAGGAAAAAAACTAGCTAGAAAATAAATAGGCATTTAATCAACTAACAATATAAATATATAGAGAATTCGGTGGCTACAGTTGTATTGTATCCACCGATTTTGATATGTCTGTCGTTTTCAGAAATTTGTGCTAGACATTATGTAGTAATTAGTTGAAGCTAGCTGAAGGAGTTGAATTTCTGAAAGACGCTGAACTCAAAGGGGTTGAGAAACTTATTGTCCCACTTGTTGCACTGATTTGTTTCGTGTTTTTAGTACAATGGTTAATATCCGGTGATTTACGTTCATCGTTGTCTGACCCTACTTTTAATCAACAACAACCACCTTTGGTGATGAAGGATGGAGACCCATACATCCGCGCGCTGATGCGAACAATTTCTGCTAGCGAGTCAAATACACAGCGTCCCTATTCACTTTTGTATGGTGGTCGGAATGTCACTGACCTAAGTCGTCATCCGCAAATGTGCGTCACAATAGTGGGAGGGCCGAATAAAGGTAACTGCTCTACTGCTGCTGGTCGCTACCAAATTATTAATACAACTTGGTATCGAATTGCTCCTCGTTATCATCCCAACCCAACGAATTTCATGTTTTGGAAAAATTATAGTTTTGAAGCTGAATATCAAGATGTAGTAGTGTACCGCTGGTTGAGTGATTCACGAGTATGGGGTGTTAGTATTCCTCAATTATTGCGTCAGGGTAAAATCAACGATGTATTAAAGCGACTTTCTCCAACTTGGACAAGTTTAGGTTATGGTATCGAAAATAACTCGATGAGTCGTTCTTTACCTAATATTTATAATCGGATGTTACAAGACGAATTGAAAAATGCCAAAACTAATACACCCTAATTATGCTAAAAAATTAGTGACTTTATTAGCGAAAGTCTCTGGCTGTTCAAAATGAATATTATGTCCGGCGCCTAAAATAATATTAAAATCACAATATTTATATATCTGAGCCATTTTGATATTTAAGTCAACAAACTTTTTATCGTATTCTCCAACTAACAAAAGTATGGGCTGTACATTTGTGTGAAGTTTTTCCCAGAGTGAAGGTTGGGTTCCTGTACCCATCCAACACAATGATTTTGCTAATTCACTAAGATTATTTTGCCTTCGAGTTTCAATTAGATGTTCGTATTGAGAATTACTCTTAATATTACCAAAAATAGATTGATTATACCAAGCTGATAAAAAAGCTGTAAATTCCTCGTTTATAGAGATTCGATTTAACTTGTTGGCTATTTGATTATCACTTTTCACTCGTTCTAACCGTTCTACTTCAGTTGTTAAACCAGGAGAAGCTGATTCAAGAATAACTTTTAAAAAACGTTCAGGATAATTCAAAGCAAGATACAAAGCTAACCTACCACCCATCGAATAACCAACTAAAAAACATTTAGATACTTTTAATTCATCAAGTAGATTAATTATACCTTGGGCAGTAAATTCCATCCCGTAATAATCATCACCACCTAATACTTGTGTTTTCCCATGTCCAGGTAAGTCAACCGTCAAAAAAGAAAACTTATTCAAAGATGGAAGCAATGACAAAACATCATCAAATTCTCCACAGTTGCCCATAAAACCGTGCAGAAAAAGAATAGTTGGTTTACTCAAGTCTCCTTGAAAGGAGTAGTTAAATTTATACTTATGGCTTAACATTCCCCCTCCTAATAATACTTGTAACTTGTAAGGTGCGTGACGCTACTAGACTCGCGCTTCGTTTCAAAATTTTGGTAGCGTCACGCACCCTACGGTAAAAACCTATCTAAAGCAGCTTTGAGTTGCTCAATTTCCGTCTCGATATTACCTTCTTTCGAGGCTCTAGAGATACACTCGCTCAAATGCTCATCTAAAACAATGCGGGCAACTCGGTCTAACGCACCACGCACAGCGGCTATTTGTAATAATACATCTGGACACGGACTACTTTGTTGCACCATTGTTTTGATGCCGCGAACGTGTCCCTCAATCCGCGATAGTCGATTTACAATACGTCGTAGGGACTCTTCGCTATGTACGTGAGGATGAGCTTCATTGTTGTGTTCATGGTCGTGTGGATGATTGTGTTCCTCATGTTTTGCTTCAATGTTCGAGATATTTTGTTGTGAATGAGAAACAGGTAAGGACTCTTTCTTTAATCGATTCGTTCCATTCATAAGATTACATGGTAAGTGGGAAACGAGCGTGAATGCGTGTCCTGGGAGGGAAACGACTCAACAGGTTTTAACCTGTTTGGATGTCCTATGCGAACTGTAAGTTTTAAATTTACAATCCTGTGGATTAGCATTTTGAGTCAATCGTTTACCAGTAGTTAAACTGTGTAAACTAATTGTTTTTCTGTTTGGGTCTTTCTTAGTTGGGGATTCTTGCCACCCACCGATATAACAGAAGCCATATTTTTTATGCTTCACGATTGAACCACGCTTAAAACCAGCGCTCAATGTTCCACCATAACGAGGTCTAATATGCCCTTTTTGATGCTGTAATCTGTGTAGTTGCCTGCGGTGAAATTCAAGCGGGATTACTTCTATTAGCTCGGTGTTATCGAGCTTGTCGTGCCCTTCTGTGTACCAATTCGCCAATACCCAAGAATCAACACAGTGCGCTTCAAACGAGTTCTCTAGTTTGTTTTTTGACTTCTTTAACCCCAAGTTTTGACGCATCTCGTAAGTGTCCATTCCTGTTTTAATTTCTAGCTGTGCTAGCTTTTCTAACTCAGAATAAAACCACTTCTTACCAACTTCTAGCGGGCTAAACATCACGTTGTATTTTCTTGCACCTTTCCATGTTTTAGCTTTGATGTCCTCAACCACAAATACAGTAACGGGAAACATTGAAGCTAGCCATGTACAAATACGTAGTTTCCACTGCCATCTAGCCTTAGTTGATGGTGGTAATTTCTGCTTGTTAACAAGTCGATTACTTCTATTTTTGCGACATGGTGTATTACGGAATCGTCTAGCACGCCTCATGTTACTACGTGTCTCTACATGGTCTTTTACCCAATCAACCGCATGAGTTTGTACATTTAAGTAAGTATGAGATTTTGACTTAACCGTAAAACCCTCACGCTTTGAGCCGGGGTCTACTCCAACCGCAATTGGTTGATAATTCCTATCACTTGGCTCTACATTCAATCGAACACAAAATACTCCTTTTTTCCAAAACGGTGTTGCTTTTTTCTCTTTAATCCAACGTCTTGCTCTACTTGGAGTAGTCGGCATTAAAGGACGTTGATTTGAATCTACTACTGGCACAAACATGGTTTTGAATTATAAATCAATTAGCATTTCTACTAATTGTGTGTACTTCCCATCGCTACTGACTGCCAGAGAGGTTAAAAACTTGGGAGGCATTCTTAACATCTAACGGGCCACCACGCCCTAAGCCTGTTCAGTTCAGGTTGTTAACCTATAAGCTAGACACTGGTTTAACCCGCATTTAAAAAGTGGTTAGCTTTTTTCTTGCAAGCTCAGACCCTTCAGGGCTGAGTCAGTGACGAGTATATAACAATTGCTAATACGTTTAATCCTAGCCTAGATAGTGCTTTAGATGGGATTGTAACGACTCTCCGCTACATGAGGTGCAAAACCCGAACCGGAGAGTGCGGATGTCTGTGATAGCTTTTCTCCTGTATTTGCAAATAAGTTTGATTATTATTTGAGTTTTTCTAGCTACTAGCGTCAAAATAGCAGTAGTGGTTAATATCAAGTTTCACTGACAATCACTAACAATTAAACAATAACTCAGTTTGTCGATATGCGATTTTCCAAACTACCCCGACCACTTCGTCAATTTGGTACGCATGTTCTAGCTATTCTCCTGGGAGTTCTGCTAACAGTTAGTACCCTAAGCGTATCGCCTTCTGTTGCTTCTCCGGCGCCAGATACTCTCGATACCAAGTTGGCACCTTCGAGTGAATTATTGGCTCAACGTCCATCAAATGCTGCTACAGCAATTAGTAATAGTAGCTTTGTCACCGCAGCAGTTAATCGCGTTGGTTCCGCAGTTGTGCGTATTGATACTGAACGGACTATAACACGACGCAACGCTGACCCTTTTTTCGATGACCCATTTTTTAGACGATTCTTTGGCGATAATTTACCACAACAGGCGCCGTCTGAGCAACAACGTGGTTTAGGTTCAGGTTTTATTATTGATAAAAGCGGTTTAATTCTGACCAATGCTCACGTAGTTGATAAAGCCGACCGAGTTACAGTTAGACTAAAAGATGGACGTACTTTCCAAGGTAAAGTGCAAGGTGTCGATGAAGTTACTGATTTAGCAATAGTTAGAATCAACGCAGGTGCTGATTTGCCTGTAGCAGCACTGGGTTCATCTTCAGGTGTACAAGTTGGAGATTGGGCAATTGCAGTCGGAAACCCACTTGGATTAGATAACACTGTTACTTTAGGTATTGTTAGTACCTTACGTCGCACTAGTCAAGCTGTTGGTATTGGTAACAAACGACTTGAATTTATTCAAACTGATGCAGCTATTAACCCTGGTAACTCTGGTGGTCCACTTCTCAACGCACAGGGTGAAGTAATTGGTATTAATACTGCTATTCGGGGTGATGCTATGGGAATTGGATTTGCAATTCCTATCGACAGAGCAAAATCAATTGCGTCTCAACTTCAACGTGGTGAAACAGTTGCTCACCCATTTATTGGTATTGGGATGGAAGATTTAACTCCTGAAATTGCAAAACAAATTAATTCAAATCCAAATTTAGCTGTTCAAGTCCCAGAAATTAATGGTATTTTAGTCGCGCGCGTTGTTCCTAACTCTCCTGCTGCTGCTGCGGGTATTCGTGTTGGAGACGTTTTGGTTCAAGTTGATGGTAAGCGTGTAACCAAAGGCGAAGATTTACTCAACATTGTCGAACAAAGTCGTATTGGTCAAACTTTACAATTAAAAGTACAACGTGGCAATCAAACACAGCAACTTTCAATACGCACTGCACAGCTACAAGATGCTTCTTAGGATTTTAGATTAATCGAAAATCTAAAATCAAAAATTAATTAAGGGCGCCAAGTCTTGCTTTGCGCCCTTTAAAATTTGATTAGCATGTATAAAGTACAGTAAGTACAGTAAGTACAGTAAGTACTACGAGTCTATTAGCCACGCTGCCAAACTTTGACGGCGCCGTCTGCACTAGCACTTACAAGCATTTGTCCATCAGGACTGAATGTTAACTTTTTAACACTCGATTGATGTCCAGTAAGAGTAGTAATTTCTTCCCCTGTTTGCAGGTTCCAAAGTTTAATGGTTTTGTCGGCACAACCAGAAGCGATTATTGTACTGTCACTATTAATAGCTACAGAATACACTTCATCGGTATGACCAACTATAACTCCAATAAATTCAGCGGTCTGCCAATTCCACAATTTAATTTCTCCATCAGCACAACCACAAACAAATAGCTGTCTGTCTGGACTGAACGCTACTGAGAAAACAGGTGATTTTGCGTTAAAGGTGGCTATTTCAGTTTTGGTGTTGAGATTCCACAGTTTAATCGTTTCGTCGTAACTACCACTCGCAAGAATTGCACCGTTTGTACTAATTGCAAGAGCATTTACCCAGTCGTCGTGTCTGACAAAAGTTGAAACCGCATGTTCTTCATCTGCATTCCAAATTTGAACTGTCTTACCTCTGTCACCACTAGCAAAAGTCTTACCATCTGTACCAAACACTAGCGCATTCACTGCATACGCATGAGAAACGTATTCACGAATTTGTTCTCCAGTTGCAGCATCCCACAATTCAATGCGCTGACTTAAACCAGTACTAATTAACACCTTGCCATCGGGACTAAAGGCAAGTGACTTTAAAACACCAGAGTCGCGCTTAATTGTACGAATTACTTCCCCAGTTCGCAAATCCCATAATTTAATAGATGTACTACCACTAGCGAGCAGCTTTCCATTAGGACTAAATGCAACTGCCTGTGAGTTTCTCAAGAAACTATAAACGCACTCCCAGTTTTGTGCTTTGAGTAATGAAGCAGTCTTTCTAATTGTCTCTACTGCTACTTCTAATGTCACCGTCTTACCCGATGACTGTATGGGAGACATTACAGCACTTTTCGATTTCGATACCTCTTGTGATACTCGATAACTATTAAGCTCACTTTTGCTGTAGTCAACGCGGTTTGCAGCACTTAAGTTCGACTCTGAAACAAGGTTTGATATACGTGATGGTAAAAACATAGTCCCGCTATAGATTTTGTAGTACTGGTGTTCATTCAATGGCGCCTTTTTAAGACGCATGAAAAAGTGCTGCGAACACGGTAGACACAGGTTGAGTGAACCTTGGGTACAAGCGCGCAACAGCTTGGCTATAAGGATTGAGTGATTAATCACTCACGGCACAATTTACTTTCAGTTTACTTTCCGGCTCTGGAGGAAGTCGGTGGCATGAACATAAAGTTAAAAAATGTAAACGAAAATTGCTGTTCCTTAATTTTTATATGCCAACCTTTAACTATTCTCCATTCTACACAACGAAAGTAAACATAACTTTATAAAATGTTAATAGTTTCTGGTTAACATATGTTAATTTTATTATTAACTTTTATTCGTTAATAATAAATAATCAATCGCGCTTCGGTTATCGAGGATACTGAAATGTAACATCATCAGTAGTACGCGACAGCGCCATTGTCAGAACTATTTCGAGAAAACATTTAACTTAACCTTGCTGATGCCAATTTAATTACGTGGATACTTTTAAACCACTTAGATTTGATGCTAGTTGAGTAAAATGTATAAATACTTACTCAGATTCTTAAGAAATAATAAAATCTGATTAAATATTGTCGCTTTTACGCTCACATTTTCTCAGCTATGTAAACTAGGGAACCAAATTGCATCAATTTCACTTACGTTGTAGCTTGTTAATCATACCGATGTCACTCGTAGTTATACGGAAGAGTGATTTAAATTACCTTCAAATTTGTTAACAATTTGAAACTAAGATAAAGAAACCCGATTTATGTACAAAATCGTTATTTTTATACCAAATATGAACAAAGAAACCGGGTTTTTAAAAGATTAACGCGCATATGAACCAAATATGAAACAGTTAGCCCGGAAGGACTGTACAATTTTGCTGGCTTTATAATTAATCTTTGCCCTCATTAGTTCGTTAACCATGTCCGAAGAAGATATCCGTGCCACGAGGCTAGAAAAAGCAGAACAGTTTAGACAGTTAGGGATAAATCCTTACGCCTATCGTTGGGAGTCAACGCACTATACTGCCGAGTTGCAGCTTCATTATACTGACTTGCCAAGTGGTGAGGAAGTTGATGTTGATGTTGCAGTTGCTGGACGTGTTATGGGGCGCCGCTTTATGGGGAAGCTGGCTTTTTGCACGCTCGAAGATGCAAGCGGCAAAATTCAACTATATATAGAGAAGCAAGTTATCGACGAAGGAATGGGAGATACATTTCCTAATGCCTTCAAGACGCTTGATAAACTTGTGGATGTGGGTGACATTATCGGTGTTAAGGGTAGTATTAAACGAACTCAGAAGGGCGAGTTGTCGGTTTATGTCAAGCAATTTAATATCTTGAGTAAATCGTTATTACCTTTGCCTGACAAGTGGCATGGTTTGACGGACATTGCCAAACGCTATCGTCAGCGATACGTTGATTTAATTGTTAACCCTGAAGTTCGACAAACGTTTCGGCGCCGTGCCCAAATTACAGCTGGTATTCGCCGCTACTTAGAAGAACGAGATTTTCTTGAAATTGAAACTCCGGTTCTACAAAGCGAAGCAGGAGGTGCAGACGCGCGGCCGTTTATTACCTATCATAATACCTTAGAAATGCAATTATATCTACGCATTGCTACGGAATTGCATTTAAAGCGGCTGATAGTAGGAGGGTTTGATAAAGTTTTTGAAATGGGGCGCATTTTCCGCAACGAGGGTATTTCGACTCGCCATAATCCTGAATTCACGTCGGTTGAAATTTACCAAGCATATGTAGATTATAACGACATGATGGATTTAACGGAGGGGGTTATCACCACCGTTGCTGAAAATGTTCTAGGAACCTTGAAAATTAACTATCAGGGAGAAGAAATTAATTTGACTCCTCCCTGGAGACGGGCTACAATGCACGATTTGGTAAAAGATGCCACTGGTGTAGATTTCACTACTTGTAATTTAGATGAAGCTAAAGGCGCCTTAAAAAGTGCAGGTGTTCTGGGTGTAGAAGAATGTAACTCAATTGGTAAGCTATTAAATCTGGCGTTTGAAGAAAAAGTAGAAACAACTTTAATTCAGCCAACGTTTGTTATTGACTACCCAGTAGAAATTTCACCTCTAGCAAAACCACATCGCTCCAAACCAGGACTAGTAGAACGGTTTGAATTATTTATTGTTGGAAGAGAAACAGCCAACAGTTTCTCGGAACTTACCGACCCCATCGACCAACGTCAACGCTTGGAAGCACAAGCTGCGCTGAAAGCTGCTGGTGACTTGGAAGCACAAGGTGTTGATGAAGATTTTCTCACCGCGTTGGAATATGGAATGCCACCTACAGGTGGTTTAGGTATTGGTATAGATAGGTTAGTTATGCTGCTTACCGACTCTGCCAGCATTCGTGATGTCATCGCATTCCCACTACTGAAACCGGAAAAACCCGATGACAAAGTTGATGAGGAAGTAAAAACACAAAAGTAGTAGATCAAACTAGTAAAAAAATACTGTTATATAGTTTCGAGGGTAGGCTTTTTCACCTACCCTTTTTTATGTCTCAAAAAAATCTTAAAATTTGTGTCTTGGTGGGTAATTCTCTAAGGAAACTTTATTTTGCAAGCAGTAGAGATAAAAGAAAGGCTAAAATCGCTCATTGAGTCTGCTTTTGTGGTAGATGTAAATTTGGCAAGGAGGTTAGAAGAGTTAAATCGTTGGGTAAAAAATGTCAAACCTGGTTTACTAACGGCTAAACCTTTTGTGAGTTTACTTCTGTTACAGATAATTCAAGACGCTGAAGCATGGCTTATACTACAATCGATGCCATCTGAAGAGGAACGACTTGCCGCGTTAAATGCCCTGAATCCTGCATTAAGATACTGGTATAGTGACTTATTTCCTAGATGGTTGAATGAAAATGACCCCAAATTCTATGTTTGGAGGCAAAAGCTCATGGCTGGTGAGTTTACTCAAGAAGACGGCGCCTTTCTAGAATCTGTGAGTTCGGAGATACAAAAGCGAAATGCTGATATTGTTCGACGCTATATTGCTGATTTATCAATGGCAACTGATATAATAGTTAGTAGTAGAGAAGAGAAACCACTGTGTATACAACTTACAAGTCTTTCAGATGAACACTCCGAACACAAATCTGACGAATGGGAAAGTACTTTACGGTCTTGGACAATACGAAGAGGACTATTCTTAAGTTATACTCCCGCGAAAACTAACTATATCAGTCAAATCGTAAATGTCATAATATATAACAGTAACAATTTAGCAATAGACATGTATTTAAAATTTAACTTCTAAGTTTTGATTCATCGGGGTTGATTTTTGATTTTCTGACAAGTTACTTAAAACATTTAATACATAAATTACTTAGTTAAAACACCATCATGGTAAACAAGGCTATTGACCGTCAACAAAGGTTAGATAATTTTCTGCAAGCTGTAGAAGTGGCTCAAAAGTTACAAGAGAATATACTCAAGTATCGGTTAAATGCTGCTTACCTGTATTATCAAGATGTTGATGGAGACTGGTTAGAAAAATGGGATGAAGGTGAAAGTGATAATACAGTGTTAGAATCGATTGCTAATTTTATTGAGAGTGATGATTTTGTAGCAGTGAAAGTACGAAAACTATTACAAGATAAAACGACTCCAGAGATTGCCTTAGAATTAGAGAAAAGTTTAAGTGTTCTAGAGCAAGAAAACAGAGTTTTTTCTGTGAAAGACTTATTAATAAACAGTGTTAATAATATAAATACACAAGACATCCGTGTTGATAATAACGGACTAAACTTGTTAAATTTAGCACAAGCCTTAGTAGACAAACTGGAAGAAATATTAGAGAGACAAGTTATATAGCGATTGTAAGTCTCTAACCTTTCTAATTCTCAAAGTAGATATAATGATACCTCAGACTCTATCTTAGGGTAATACCAAAGCCATGAGAAATTCTCTAGCCTAAAAATAGGGAATTTCAAGCAATTGGAAGGTATTATTATGGTAGCCAACTCAAACGAAATTAAAAAGAGTGTCAATGGGGCACTTATATCTGGTATAGTTCTGTTAGTTTTAGGAATAGCAGCGATTGCATTGCCAGTTGTATCTACAATCTTTGCAGAGACTTGGGTAGCTTTAATCTTGATTGCAGCAGGATTTACAAAATTAGTCTATGCCACCCAAACCCGTCATGAAGGTGGTTTCATTTGGAAGATTTTACTAAGCGCCTTATATATTGCAACAGGGATAATGTTGTTTGTTTATCCATTAACAGGCATTTTAACTTTAACTCTATTACTTGGTAGCTTCTTACTTACCGAAGGTACATTTGAAACAATTTTAGCATTCCGTCTTCGTCCACAACAAAACTGGGCATGGGTATTAGGTAACGGTATTGTCACTTTAATACTAGGCGCCTTAATTTGGTTCCAGTTTCCATATAACGCACCTTGGTTAATAGGTACAGGTCTTGGCGCCAGTATTTTAGCAACAGGTGTTTCACGAGTAATGCTTTCACTCAACGCGCGTTCAGCGTTAAACGCTAGTGCAGACCAAGGCGCCAGTGCTTAAGGGCTTTCCAAAAATTACATTCTTTATTTGTGGAATGGGCATCCTTGCCATTAGCGTCAAGTTAAGCTAAAACCTACTACGTCAATAAGGATTTATGC
>NZ_JBXXZH010000255.1:0-12762 GCF_059640475.1 Calothrix sp. CBUCES-K 9914 | reverse complement strand
TTTATAAACGCGAACTATGTTTAGTACTTTTTTACCTCTATTTCCCTTAACCGAGCAGTATTGCAACCAATCCCTATATCAACTCAAAGACCCAACAAGGTTCTGCCGCTACATTTGCAGCAGCGCATTTTCAAGCCTTACTCCTGTTAGCTCCCTCGCGGGCAATCAGAGCGTCTTACTGGCAGAAGTATTATGTACATCGCATTCTACGACCGGAAGCATATGGTGGACTTGTCCACAACAACCTTGTCAATAAAACTAATTATCCGATCAATTCAGAAGCCTTAAACTCCACAGCTTTAGCTCAGACTTTTAGCGCCTTTGGCACATATCTATTGCCCCAGGCGTACCCAGAAGGGGCACCAACCCATTCCTCCTACACTGGCGGTGCTGCTGCTACTGCTGGTGTCTCAGTCACACTGTTGAAAGCTTTTTATGACGAGAACTTTGTTATCCCCAATCCTGTAGTGCCTGATCCCAATGACCCCACAAAAGTGATTCCCTACAGCGGACCGCCACTCACAGTGGGTGGAGAGTTGAACAAGCTAGCAACTAACTATGCCATTGGTCGCAGCTTTGGCGGTATCCATTGGCGTTCTGATGGTGCAGCTGCCTTGGCTTTAGGAGAAGAGGTTGCGATTAGCATCCTCAGAGACGAAAGGCTAGGGTTCAACGAAAAATTTGATGGCTTTACGTTTACCAAGTTTGATGGTACAAAAATTACTGTTTAACTTGTAGGCAATCCAATACGGTTCGGATAAGATCCCCCCGCCTGCGGCGACCCCCTTTTTAAGGGCAGGGCCGTTTCATTCTAAAAAGAATAATACCAGGTGCCTATAAATCCGCTGTTACCAAACGAGATTTTAGTAGTTGGGAAACGGAAAAATTATGGTTCTAGCTTTTATCTCTAGAGAATGAAACAGCCCTGCTTTTTAAGGGTGGTAAATGCCTAAGATAGCCCCCCTTTTTAAGGGGAATGGCACGAAGAAAAGGCAGAGGGCAGATGGCAGAGGGCAGAAGGATGCAGAAACTATAGGTTTTATGTTTTAAGTTTATTAATACTCGCGACCATAATTTTCTGCATTTCTTCAACTTCATTGAGTATGGGAACAAACAGTTTACTTTCTACAAGCTTCACTCTTTGAGCAATAATAAGCTGTGTGTCCAACTCGCGCAGTGAACCTAAAGCAATATGGAGAAAAGGGATGTATTCATTTTTGCTACGTCTTCCGTATCCCTCTGCAATAGAAGTACCTATAACTTACCACTACTGGTAGCTTTAAAAATATTATGTAATATTAAGAATTACAGTCAAACGAAAATTAAATTATACAGTCACAAGTTTTTGACGTTCCAATTTCCTAGTCATCAGTAAACGTTGCTTTTTAAATCTGAACATATGTTCGATATCAAACCGCTGTCGATAGCAAGAATAGACTTCTGCAAGGGAAATACGTTCGCGTTGCTCGCCCAAAACTATCAACCACATCAGTTTCCAAACATTACAATCAGTATCATCAGTAACATTAACCCTCACTAAAGTGAGTCCACTTGGCGGTGTCGGCTTCCGTCCCGCCAAAGTGGCGAACCCGAAGGATAAATGGCATTTATACATTTGTTCTTCTTGAGTCCCTCTCATTAACATGTGGTGCCAAGCATTAAGAGTTACTGTGAATTCACGACCTTTTTTGGTAGTACTCTTGAAAATTGTTGTCTCGTCCGGTGGGCGCCAAGTTTCTTCAAGAGCAAGGTCAAAACGTTCACGCCTCTTTTTTTGGACACCCTCGTTTTTTCTCTTCCTGTGTTGGCGGTGTAGAGTAGAAAATCCGATTACTACGAACTCTGGCAATTACAACCAAATTTTTATGTTTAGACACATTAAATAGGAATGAGCGTTGACTATAAACACTATCGGCTGACAATTATTTGCGTGAGGCAATTATCAAACACCTAACAGAAGATGGTAAAGATGCAAGTTTTGACTTCTTAGTGCAACTTTATGTCAATGATGAAAAAACTCCTATTGAAAACCCAATGCAAGAGTGGGAAGAGAATGACTCACCGTTTATCAAGCTTGCTACCATCAAAATTCCATCTCAAAAATTCGACTTTGAAGAGCGAAAGCGGTTGGATGAGGGACTATCGTTTACACCCTGGCATACGCGAGTTGAACACGCACCTTTGGGTGGTCTCAATTTAGCTCGCAAAAAGGTTTATCAGGAGATAGCAAAGGCTCGACGAGAATATATGCAGCACCGCACTCAAGAGCCACAAGCATATAGTTCAATTTTGGATGATCCTCAATAATTTTTCTTATCAATAAGGGTAAGGTGGTCAGTGCCAGCCCTTTCAAGGCGAACACTAGTACCAAAATTTTTCCCGAAAATGGGGTAAATATCGGGAAGCTGTCACGGAGTGCAAACTAAACAGTTTAGTGTAGATTGTCAGTGGAACCATAATATTGCCGTTTTGGCAGACAATAGCTTCCAATTCACTTTGGCAAAGTTATACTTCCATTTTTTCAGCACGTAATTACGTTATTTTTTTAGAATTTTGTGTTCAATTTAATCTATAAATTTTAAACTGTATTAATGCTATCCATTGTGATATAAACATTTCAGACTGTTTACTTAACTTAACCATTTTGGAAGGCTTATGGTGTCATTTTTGGGTTTCGGCAATATTATCATTCCAGGCGCCAAATTTTAAAGATGGCGTTATCAACCTTTGAATAGGTCTAAGAGTCCTTTTCGTGGCAATATTATGGTTCCTGTTTTGGCAATATTATCGTCACACCGACACATAAACTAAACCGTCTAGTTTGCACTTGGTGGTAGCGTCCCTATATTTACCCCGACCAGTAGGTACTAAATAATTATGCTTGATGCAATATCTAATAAACGACAGTAGAACATTTAGTAGCTACGGATAGAATCCATCACATAAAGCACGCGCGCTCTGCTCTGGATGCGTTTGCAGATAATCGCGTACCCAGATACAAGCAGAGTGCATTACCTGGTTAGTATCTAACACTTTATCTACCTGCCAGAGAATCACGACATCATCAAGACCAGCAGATGCCAATAGTGGTTTCTGGGTGCCCTTAGCGGGATAAAATGCTACATCGAGTGCCCGCTCTTCATGCCCTTCTAAGGTTGTCCGCAGGGTGCCATCTAATGACCAAAGTTTTACAGTATTATCCCAACCCGCAGAAGCTAGGACGGTACCCCAGCTGTTGGGGAGTCCAGAATGAGGCGGGATAAATGTGATTGCATTTACCCGGTCGGTGTGGGCGGGAATAGTACGAATTAATTTGCCGTTTAATGACCACAGCTTGATTGTTTTATCCTCGCTGGCTGTGGCAACAATCTGTCCATCAGGGCTAAAAGCGACATCCCAAATGGTTTCATTATGACTTTTTATAACGAGCTGTGGTTGAGACGGATACTTTCCGGTCGCGTCCCGGCGCCAGAGCCGAACGAAGGTATCTCGACCCCCAATGGCTAACCATTGGTTATCAGGGCTAAATGCTCCGGCATTAAGTCGGTCGCGCTTTTTGGGTAGCGACTCACTCAGGGTTTGGAGCAAAGTGCCATCCCGGCGCCAGAGCTTCGCTGTACCGTCCCAACTAATGGTAGCTATTTCTGCTCCATCCCGACTAAACACCACATCGCGCACTGTTACGTTATGTGCCAAGATCGTTTGTAAGCGTTTGCCTTTAATCGTCCATAAGGTTAACGAACCATCATCGCTAGCTGCTGCAATCTCTTTGCCATCTGGGCTTATATCAACTGACCAAACCTGTCCGGGTGATGGACTTAACGTATTGAGTAGTTTTCCAGCTCGATTCCAAAGTTTAATAGTTCCATCAGTACTAGATGAAACAATTGTTTGTCCATCAGGGCTTATCGATGTATGCCAGACAGAGGTACTATGACCCCGCAATATTTTTAAAAAATCGGGTTGAAATTGCCACAACCGCACCAAGGAATCTTCGCCACCGGAAACCAAACGGCGACCATCGGCACTAAAAGCGACTTTCCACGTACCGTTGATATGTCCATACAAGGTTTTATTAAGGGTAGCATTACTGTTCCAGAGCTTAATCGTATTATCCCAACTGCCTGAAGCCAGCGTCTTGCCATCGGGGCTAAAGGCCAATGTCACCACACTGCTATCATGCTGTTTGGCTGTTTCCAATAGGGTGCCATCCTTCGTCCACCATAAAATATTACCAATCCAGTCGCCTGCTGCTATGGTCTGACCGTCGGGACTAAAAGCTACGCTGACCAGACGGTTTTTCCCTCTTTTGGATACAATCGGATTATTTAGTTGTCGAATTTTCCTACCCTTTAAATCCCAGAGGATGAGAGTATTGTCGTCACTAGCGGAGGCTAGGAGTTGATTATCGAGGCTAAACGCTACCTTCCCAACTGCATTACTATGCCCCTTTAGAGTGTGAATCAAGGCGCCATTGATGCTCCAAAGTTTGACTGTGCCGTCGTTACTAGCTGAGGCAATCCATTGTCCGTTAGCGCTTATGTCCACTGATCGTACCGAATCTTGATGTCCCTTAAGTGTCTTTATTGGTGTACCATCTCGCTTCCATACACGCACCATGCCATCCTGCCCAGACGAAATCAGCTTATCCCCTTTGGAGGAAAAGGTCACATCAAAAACTTCTCCCTTGTGACCATTGAGTACTTTTAACAAGACACCATCTCCCCACAAGGTAATTGTACCCAGTTGGTGAGCGGCAGCAATTTGGCGCCCATCGGCACTGATAGCAATAGCTCGCACTTTACCCTGGTTCCCATTTAGCCGATTGCGCTCAACTACCTGAAAGGTCGCGCGGCGTAAATCGAGATCGATGTTAGTAGCTAATTTAACGGGTACATTTGGCAATTTGCTCAACTTGGCGTGAGCTTTAACGGAACTGACCAAAGCATCTAAACGATTCCCGGAGGCAAACTGAGCTTCGGAGACGTTGGCGATTGCCTCGATTTCTCGTAAAGTGGCTTCCTGGTGTTGACTAAAGGCATAAAGTCCTAATAAACTGGCGATGACAAACGCAAGACTAATGCTTCCCAGCAGCCATTTTTGCAAGCGACTCGCGCGCTGTTCTTGTCGAAGCCGCTTCTCTACTTCTTGCAGGCGCCGAACTTCTTCTGAGCGTTTGAGGTTATCCAGATCAGTACTGGTGCCAAACCATTTGATCACCTGATTGTTAACATCCCGGATCGGAATCGCGCGATTGAGAAACCAGCGATAGTTTCCCGAACCATCTTGTATTCTCAGCTGCACTTCGTAGGATTCCCCTGTTTTAAGGGAATGTGTCCAGGCAGCGAGGCTACTAGAGCGATCATCAGGATGAATTAAATCCAGCCGTTTCCAGTCCGCTACCTCAGACAGCGTTCGCCCCAAAAAGGTATTGAGTTGCTGGTTAGTATAAGACAGCTTACCATCTGGCTCGACAATCCACATAATCTGGGGCATTGCTTCTGCCAGCTGCCGAAAGAATCGTTCGCTTTCCTGCTGTGCTTGAAGTTGCTGCTGGATCACCTGCCGTTCTGCATCCTGACTGGCAGCAAGAAACTGGTAATCTAGATCGCTAAGGCTTTTGTTCTCCGCCCACTGTTGTGCCAAGAGCAAAGATTGTCCCCACAATAATTTAGATGCATCTCTACGTTGGGAAGCAACCCAATCATCAATCGCAGCTGCATAGGGACGCAAACGGTTTAATTGTTGGTTTACCCATGCCAGGTTAAAAACATGTTGATAAATTAGATTTTTAATTGCCAAATGATTGCTTTGCCGTACCACTAATCCTGACAGCAATAATTCAATTTGCTCTCGACTGTCGTCCAAGGCTACCAATTCTCCCCGTAGAAGTTGCTGATAAATTCCTAGCAATCGTCCAGTGCGGTTTTCATTCCAGAACAAACGATCGCGAATAGTACGCAAATGTACTGGTTCATCGTGAATTTCCCAGTTATCCAACACATAAGCTCTCACCAACTCGTCTATCCATAAAGTTTCACAGTTGGGGGAAATCTGGAGCAATGATGTATCAGCTTGCTCAACCACACCAATCACAAGCTGACAGATTTTTTGGGTGAGAAAGGGTTGTCCTCCTGTCCAATGCAAGATCGCCTGAAGCGTAGCAACGGGGTTTTCTACCACAGCTTTGAGTCCTCCTGCCAGGGGCGCCGCTTCTGCAATAGTAAACCCATTTAACTGGATTGCATGACCAATATTGAAGGGTGTACGTTGTTTATTAGCAATTAAATCGGAGGGCGTTGTCGCACCAAATAGGGCAATATTCAGGTTTTGATAACGAATATCATACGCACGTTGGTTATAACAAGCCCGAATCCACGCGAAAAAATCGTCAGTGGAAAATTTTAGACTTAATAAACTATCAATTTCGTCAATAAAAATGTATATTGGTGTAAGAGAAAATTGCACAAATAAAACTTCTTCTACAAACACCGTCAAGCACTGAATCAACGATATGTCTGCATGGGTGGCAAACCAGTCTCGATAACTCAAGACACCGGGTAGCTGAAAACTCTGGTACAGGCTGATTATAATGCCGCGATACCATTGCTCGCGCGTGATGTCATCGCTACCCAATCGAGTCATATCCAAATACGCGCACTGTGCCCCATCCTGTTGAAGTTGTCGCTTCACTCGCACCAGCAACGATGATTTACCCATCTGTCGCGCATTAAACACATAGCAAAACTCTCCTACCCGAAGTGCGTTGTAAAGCTGTCGGTCGGCTTGTCTCACTACATAATTGGGTGCATCCGCCTGAAGGCATCCACCTACCTTGTATCGAAACCAATTTCCCATGATAGTTAAGAAGTTACCTCAAAACTATTAGCACTGTCAAGATAGAGTTTTGCAATCTAAATATTGGCAACTAATAAAGGCATTTTGTCAATCTAACTACCAGCATAATTTTTTTGATGTCAGGATAGTCAACGGTTTTGTACTTATTAGTCTTTAAGTACTATAAAAGCGTTACTAAGTTAGAGAGCGCTTAACTGATTTATTATTTACTTGATATAAATAGTGAAATATGGGAGATTTATTGTTATTAGTAATTTGGATTAGCAGAGATCATAAAACATCTGTTATCAATAATTGATCCATTCCAAAAAACTTGCTTAGGAGAAAATTATTAATGAAATTGAGAATTGTAGTTTTAGCGGGATTAGTAGCAATGGGTGTAACAGCCCAATCTGACTTTACTACTGCTCAACAAAGTGAGCCAATTCAGCAAGCACCACAACAACAAAACGATAGACGGGGTTCAATTGCTAACATCAATCCTAACAAACCCATCCAAATTCGTGTTGTGAATCAATCTAATGTTAGCATCGTGGCTGTGCTAGCACAACCAACATCACGCGAACATAACTTACTGCCTCAGAAGTCTATTACCTTTGGTACACTCCATACCAGCTATCTACCACCACCAGTAGATCTGACGGTATATACGGATGTCGAAGATACGAATTTACGCACTCGAATCAAGGTTGTAAACAATGAACTAATTGTCACCATCACAGCCAAGCCAGCGACCTATGGTACAACACGTTCTATTTATATAGACCCAAAGGGCGCCATCTATCTCTACTAATCTTTCCTGATGCAACACCTTTGCCTTTAGTGCTAGTAACATAACTACATTTCCTGAAGATACTTCCCAAAGAAGTCTTGATATAATTGACAACTCATCTGCCATTCTTGTTGCTGTAATCGAATTAACCCCATACTTTCTAATTTGTAGGCAGTAAATAGGTCTAGATGAATACTATCATCTTTTACTAAAATTCTTGTGATATCTAATAAGAGTGAATTTTGTTTTAATCTACTCAATAAGCTTTGCAAATGTTGGCGGTAAATGCTTATGGGTGTAATTGCTGTTTTACAAATCTCCTCTAATGTTAATTCTTTGCAACAAATATGATAAAGAGCCAAATTAACTAGTGCTGGGTGTCCTCCTACCAATTCCATTAGTTGCTGTACTTGATTATTTTCGCTCCAATCAATACCATAACGTTTTGCTAATTCAATTACTTGCTCACTATTAAATCTCGATAATTTTAATGGTAATCCAATATTAAAAGGGGATTGATTAATATCAAGAGGAATATAAACCTCAGTTGAATAAACAATCAACATTCGGAGTTTCTGCCATATTTGATCTTGTTGCGCTTCTTCTTGCCATGAACGTAACAGAGGTAAAAATTCCTTGGCTAAATCAGGAGATTCAAAAAAATAGTCAACATTATCCAATACCAATAATAAAGGTTTTTCTAAATGTGCAATTAAACACTCTTTTATGTAAATAGTGCAACTCAGTTTATTGCCAATTTCTCCATTCCAGTATTTTTCTGAGTCATATTCTAATCCTAGTTTGTAATAAATGCTGGCAATGAACCATTGCATAAACAATTCAGGCTTTTGAAGAAGTTTTGTATCAACTTGATTAATATCAAGTTTTACAGTTTCATAATCTAACATTTTGGCATAAGCTAAAACCCTCAACATCAAAGAAGTTTTACCCATCTCTCGACAACCTTGAATCCGAATCACACATCCTGGTTGCACTATTTCTTTATATGCTAGTTCTTCCAATGGAGGGCGAGGAATATATAATTGAGAATCTAAAGATAAAGGACCACAAGGGTATTTACAATAGTTATCATGTTGGCATTGATAGTGATGATGAAGTGATAATTCAACGACTTCTTGCATGGTTACAGGTACTTTATCAGCTTCTTTTCTCAATGCAATCCCATTAGAAATTTTATCTCTACCAACAACTGTAGAAACGAGTTGAGATTCTACTTGAACTGGAAATAAATCTGCATTACATTCATTTTCGGAGAAATCTCCATCGATTACTTCTTCTTCCGAGTAATTTATATCATTAACATCATCGTCATCAAAAAGCTTGTAATCTCCCCTATCCAACCGCAAATCAAAAGCACTAAAGCATATGCGTAAAGTACGTGGGTCTACGCTGCAATTCAAAGACCATAAACGACTTATAGTTGGTGTAGAAACTCCAATGCGCTCACTAAGTTCTGCTTGTGTAAAACGTTTCCCTCCTCTTTCTCTTCTCTCTTTTTCTAAAATCGCGGACTGAAATTTACTCAACCCAGCAACAGTTAAGACTACTCCCCGTTTTCTTTTTTGCACTCTATTATATTGTACCATGTCTAAATAAATTATTATTATTTTCTAATTTATATTAAATATTATATCTTACCTTAATTGATATAAATATTATTTTTATTATTTTTTGAAGAAAAATTAAATGGAATATTAAAAAACTCTTAAAACTTGACCACTAATAAAGGCGTTTTGTCAATGTAACTATCAGCATAAATTTCCGCAATATCAGAATAACTAAGGATTTGGCGCTATTTAGAACAAAAGTATTAACAAAATTGTTAGGAGTATTTGTATTCAGTCAGACTAGAAAGTGCTTAACTGATTTATCTGTACTTGAGGAGAATAGTAAAACATGAGAGATTCAGTACTAGTAGTAAGTTTGATTAGTTCTAGCTTAAGGGTGATCATGAGAGCAAGCATATTTTTACCTGTACTATCTATATCTATATTAATTGCAGGCGTATTAATCGCACCAGAAACAAAAGCAGCGAGTGTTTGTGGAGAACAAACACCAGAAGCCAAGTTTAAAACCCCGAAGCACTTAGTAACAATTTGTCCTGGTGAAGCAAATTTTCAAATGGTTATCACTTATTACGATGGTTCGGGCTATACCAGAGTAGGAGTAACCCGTGAAGGCAATAAGTATTCTGGAACTGATGGTCAGCGTAACTACATCATTGATTCCAGAAAATTTATCATTGGTACTGATGGGGAACAACCGATAACGGAAAATGTAATAAGTTCTTCTGCTCAAACAGCTGGGCAAAAACAAAGCTCTTCGATTCGGAATGATACAGTAACTTACGGGACTTGGACGTTTTTTCAAAACAATCGAAGTATTCAACTTCCTGTGAAACAAGGGCAGAAGCTCAAAGTTAACTGTTCCCGTACAACCAGTATTCCTGGTAGTAACTTTGAATATGTAGAAGCAACTGATAACGATGGCAATAAAGTTTGGATAGCGAAAGCAGCTTTAGCTTCCAAATGTCAACCTTAGCAGAACTGGTTCTGATGACATTCTTTGGTCTATATTATATAAACTCAAAGGGCGCCATATCTACTAGTCTTTCTCTTATGTGCATCTGTGTAATAATTAAAATAAGTAGAGGAGCTTATGTTGGATTTAATCAAAATAAGTCGATTGTCTCGATTTATGACTTTTGCCGTTTGCGGTATTTTCTTGAGTACAGTTTCCATTAAGGCAGAAGATTCTTCAGTATTAGCGCAAAAAGTTAAACTCACTACTCCTCCTTTGGTAATTGCACAAAGAGGCGATACGATTGAACTGAGAGCTGAGTCGGGACCTGATGATAAAGGTCGTTGGCGATTCTACCAGCCTAGTAATGTTTCAGATGACGCAATGCAAGCCCAAGGTTGTACCAATGTTCACGCTGGTGATGCTTCTTGGCGCTGTCGTAACCAGAAGATTCGGGTACAAGTGAATAATTCTAATCGTCCCAATAGTCCTAATAATTATAACTACGGAGGCTCTACACGTGAACTGAGAGCCGAGTCGGGGCCTGATGATCAAGGTCGTTGGCGATTTTACAAACCAAATGATGTTTCGGAAGACGCAATGCAAGCCCAAGGTTGCACCAATGTTCACGCTGGTGATGCTTCTTGGCGTTGTCGTAACCAGAAGATTCGGGTACAAGTAAATAATTCTAATGTTCCTAATTATAACTACGGAGGCTCTACACGTGAACTGAGAGCTGAGTCGGGGCCTGATGATCAAGGTCGTTGGCGATTCTACAAGCCTGATAATGTCTCATGGGGTGCAATGCAAGCCCAAGGCTGTAGGTTTGTTGGGGGTGGTTCTGTAAATTGGCGCTGTCCGCGCGATAAGGTTCGGGTGCAAGTCGATGAAAAGCGTTAAATCCATGTAACACTCCATAATCATCAATCATAATGTACCTATGTCATTAAATGCACAATTTAGAGTACTGTATGGTTCACCGCTGAGTCGTCCGAAAGTTGCGAAATTCGCTGTGATTATACTTGTGGTGATGGTAGTCATCACCACAAGTATTCTCGTAAAAAATTTGCTGACTTCGCGCTCGCTCGATCAGTTGCGCGTCTTTTTTCTGGCACTGTTCTGGTCGGGTTTACTATCTATAATTCCGATCGCAATCCTGCGGTTTCTTGATCGTCGCGAACGAGAGTGTACTTGGCTTTATGTACTAACCTTTCTTTGGGGAGCATTGATTGCTACAGGAATAGCCCAACCCATTAACGCCCTAATTCTTGGGTATGTTAAACAGTTTCTCACGCTGCACCCTGATATTCAACAGTTTTTTGGTTCCAATGCAGTAATGATTATCGGCGCACCCTTGGCTGGTCCCATTGTAGAAGAAACCACAAAAGGTATCGGTGTGCTGCTGCTGTTTTGGTTGCTTTCATCAGAGTTTGACAACGTGCGGGATGGATTTATCTACGGCGCCTTAGTTGGCATCGGGTTCAACTTTATTGAGGCAGCCATATACGTCTTGGCTGGCTATGTCGATAATGGGATCGCTCCGTGGGGCGATCAATTAATCGCACGCTATGCCCCACTTGGATTTATTGGCCATCCGCTTTTCACTGGGATGTTTGGATTGGGACTGGGGCTAGCGCGGCAAACGATGCGCGTTTGGCTGCGATACACGGCGCCTATAATTGGTTGGCTGATGGGCTTTTCGGGTCACTTGTATAACAATGGCTTGGGGTTGTTGATATTCCTCCTTGGCTTTGCGACTGCAAAGGATACAGACGCGCACTTGGCCGAGTTGAAGTTAGGAGATACACCGCCTCTGCAAGCCTTTATCCATCACGGCTTGGTAAAACCGATTATGTTTCTCCCGTTTGTGTTGGTAGCCGTTGTCATGCTTTGGCAAAGTGGCATATGGGAGCGGCAAGTGATTTGCGAAGAATTGGCTTCGGAGGTAGAACCTGTGATTACAAAAGAAGAATATGAGGCAGTAAAGAGTGATCGCATTTTCAGAACTCGCCGCATTCAAAACATAAATCAAGACACAAATCGACGCACAAGAGCAGCAATTGTCCAGGCACAAAATGAACTAGCCATTCGCAAATGGCGAGTTAAGCAAAAAGGTCAGGTTGTGGAAACCGATCCAGTCGTCTTATCTTGGCGAAATGAACTATTGCGCTTACGAGATGCTAAAACACTTCTCCATTCAAACAAACAAGGGGTTTAAGTTTTTTGTTACCCAAAGTTGCAATTTCCTAAATCTAAACAGTGATTCATCTTCATGAAATAAATGTTTTTAAAATAGCCTCAATCAAATCGCCAATTGATTATTATTGTTAAAAATCGTCGAAGTATAAAATAATGTCCCCCTTCAAAGCGCTGCTAATTTTGACCGGAGCCTTCTCGTCCGTCGCCTTTGCTGAATTAATCCAGACAGCGATAAAACCCGAACCTGCGATCGCCCAGACTCGACCCAGAGTCACGCCTTACCGCACCAAAACAGTTCCCTGCCCAGCGGTTCTGCCCGCTGAAACGGAAGGAGAGACAGTAACCTGCGGCGTTCTGATCGTGCCCGAAAATTACGATCAGCCCAATGGTCG
>NZ_JBXXZH010000254.1:0-12762 GCF_059640475.1 Calothrix sp. CBUCES-K 9914 | reverse complement strand
ACTGATATTTGGAGGTAATGAGCAAAGATTAGAGATAGCGAAGAAACTTGGCGCCGCGAAAACTTTTAATTATCATTCGGTATCACATATCCCAAGTTTAGTCAAACAACTGACATTGGGGTTAGGTGCTGATGTCGTTATTGAAGCTACAGGAGTGCCAAGCGTATGGGAAACAGCAATAGCTTGTGCCCGAAGCGGCGCCACGGTAAATTTATTTGGCGGATGTCCTAAAAACACTAATATTTCTATAAGTACAGAGCAGCTACATTATAGTGAACTGACAATTAAAGGTGTATTCCATAACACTCCTTATTTTGTACGCAAAGCACTTTTGCTGATTGCGAGCCGAAAGATTCCTTTTGAATTACTTATAAGCGAACATCGTCCTTTAAAAGATTTGGAACAGGTATTCGTAGATATGCGGGAACGTAAAGTAATTAAAGTGGCAATAAATCCAGGTTATAATTGAGTACGTTGATGTTAAGTGTAAAATAAATTTTTGATTGTGAAAGGTAACTTTTGTAATTTTTTGTGTCAATCTAGTTAAAAATGTTCGGTTAACACCCTTTGCTCTCACTCGTTGTCATGCCACAAAAATCTTCACCAAAAAAGCGCGCGACTACCAGTACTGCCACTTTTCTGGCGCCATCGCAACTTCATCTGCGTTTGGAAGGTCTAGAAACCGAACACCAGAAGTTGCTCAAGCAAATAAAGAAGAAGCGCACGGAACTGGATAAATTTGTTGAGCAAATGCGTACTGTTGCCACAGAAGTATTTGGTCGAGCAACTCCAAATTTTCAGAAAATAGCAGTTATAGATAGAGAAATTCATGCTATATTTAAAGAAATTATCAAAAATAAAAAGCTGAATAAGCAGAATAAGAAGAAGGTTGAAGAGATTTATCGTAGTTTACAATATGCGGAAATAATCAGTCCTCAACCGATTGAGGAAGAAGATTTAGAAATTGATGAGCAATTTAATGGTGACGAGGAATTTAAGAATTCACATGAATCAGGTCATCAATATTATCATCAGTCACGTTCAGAAGTCGAATCACCATCAGCAAGTCGTAGTGAATCTTCTAAAAAAATTCGTCACATATTTTTGCGGTTAGCTGAAATATTTCATCCAGACAAAGCGAGTGATGTTGAAACCCAAGAACGTCACACTGAAATTATGAAGGAGATTAACCGAGCTTATACTGAAGGGGATTTGGCAAGACTATTAGAAATTGAGCAGCAGTATCAAGTCGGAGAAGAAATAGATAGTACTAGTGAGGATGATTTAAGTAGAAAGTGTATACGTATAGAGCAGCAGAATCAAGTTCTCAAAACGCAGTTTGAAAGTTTGAAAAGGGAACTTCGAGAAGCGAAGAAAACACCTCAAGGAAACATGGTGACAGATTTTAAGAAATTTAGAAAACAAGGAGTGGAACCCCTTGATACGATTACCGAACAGTTAGAGAATCAAATTCGGATAATTTCTCAGATACGTGATTATGCCCAGGATTTCAAGCAAAGTAGAATTAGCGTCAAAGACTTTTTGCGTGGCCCTGATATTTTGCGCTCTATGCAGCAGGAAATGATGGAGGAGCTTTTAGAAGATATGTTTGATGAGTTTGATGGTTATGTTAGATTTTGACGCGCATCAACTCAGTGCTATAATTCTACTACCCTAAATTATTGCATATGTTCCAGGGTGGGCGCTCTTGTCCACCCTTTCGTGTACCTATCAAATTTACTTATTAGATATTTGCTTGAAACAATGAGGTGAATTCTACCAAAAAAGGGAAAACTAATATTACCCCATATTTATACCAGATATTGATACCAGGGGTATCACCGTATAATCCCTTAAATGGAAAAGAATGAAAATGCGCTCAAAGCAACTAATTCCTCTTTGGCTATTACCTGTTACCTTTCTAGCCTTTACAAATCATGCTAACGCGCTACCTGGACAAAGTACTGAAGAAGTCGGCGCCTGGATAAAAGGACATCCAACGTTGAAGCCAGGTGCAGGTGAGCGTTTTTATGTTCAAAAAAGCGATACGGCTGCCCAGCGTTTTACTTTTCAAGCTTCAGTACTACCCCCAGGCGCCGTTGGTTTTCCTAAAGATCGTAGTCAAATACGTACTGAACGACTTGCAATGTACGATGCCATTAACGGCATGAGTTTCGACCGCTTACAAGAGTCGTTACGAATAATTTATGGTTTAGATATATACCAAGATTTTAAGCGCGCGCAGATAATATACGACTATCCGAATCAAAGTGCAATTAACTCAGCACGTTTAGCAAGAACCCCCATTCGCGAAGCACTACGCGGTCAACTGAGAATGGGCGACCGTTACGCTTACTGGATAGAAATAGCCCAACCCAAAAAAGGTAAAGCTTACACAGGTCAAATGACTGTACTATTAAAAACCGACATTGATAAACTCGAAACAGAACTACGAAATCGATAAGAAAGGGCTGAGTGCTGAGTGCTGAGTGCTGAGTTTTTATAATTCATAATTCATAACTCATAACTCAAAAGTTACATTTCATAATTCATAACTCTACTCACACTTACACTCAGCACTCATAACTCAGCACTCAGCACTCTTATCTTTATTGCCAAGTTCCAGAGAAAATGCTTTCGCAAGCTGTTGCGATTCTTAATAAATCTTCTTTTAATAAAGGCGGCCAATCAATACCGTTTTTGCGTCCAACAGCAAACAACTGTTGTGTCCTTAAAGATAATAAGTATAAAGCGTAAGCAAGTTCGCGGTCTAAGGTTGTGGCTTCTTTTAGTCCTTCAAATGCCACTTTTAGAGCCAGTAATACTGATGTTATTTGACCTGGTACAGGAGGTTTACCCTGTTGCATCCGTGTCAGCAGGGCATCTGGATTGTCTGGATTTGAAATCGCTTGGTCAATAAGGACTTTGCGCGCGGTGTCGTAATTCATTCTCTTACATTACCCTACAATCAGACAATAAAATCCCACAAATACTAGTTTGTGGGATTCAGAAAAAAAGTATTTGGTAAAAATATAGCTCGTATATATTTTTACATCTGGTCTAATTGTTTACGGAGGGTTTCTAACTCAGCGTCAACAACTTCTTCAGATTTTGGCGCCGAGGGTTGTGCTGATGATTGTGAGTTGGGTTGTGATGTTGTTTGTCCAGGTAGTTGGGGTTGGTTGGTTGCACTGGCTGGACCTAACGTCATTTGGGCTTTGAGTGCTGCCAACTCATCGTCTACATCACTACCTGCTTCTAATTTCGCAAACTGACTCTCTAAGTCGGCGCCTGCTAATTCTCCTGCGGACTGAGCGCGCGCTTCTTGCATCAAAACTTTTTCTTCCATACGCTCAAAAGCTGACATTGCGCTAGATGTGTTCATCCCACGCACCATACCTTGAAGCTGCTCTTGTGCTTTCGCTGCGGTAATACGAGCTTTAAGCATCTCTTTCTTAGTTTTGGCTTCGGAAATTTTGCTCTCAAGCTGGATTAAATTGCGCTTGAGGGTTTCGACTTGCGTCGTTTGCTGGTCTAAGCTAGCTTTGAGCGCAGTTCCATTATCATTAAAAGTCTTTTTCCTTTCCAAAGCTTGACGAGCCAAATTTTCGTCACCTTTTTGCAGTGCTAGTTGTGCGTTGCGCTGCCACTTGTTGATTTCATTTTGGGTATCGTTATATTGCTTCTCAGTACGCTTTTGTGCAGCAATAGCCTGTGCAACACCCTGACGTAGCTGTACCAAGTCCTCCTGCATTTCCAGAATCGCTTGTTCTAGCATTTTTTCAGGGTCTTCGGCTTTACTCACCATATCGTTGAGGTTAGCACTAACCACTCGTCTAATTCTGTCGAATAAACCCATAATTTTTTCCTTTGAGATTTACGCGCTCACTTTTAAGAGCGATTTGGATTTTTACTATTAGCTAACTACCTATATTTAAATTTAATCTTTCTTTTTTGGATTGTGCCTCCTTAATATCTTTCTTCTCAGGATATGCTCGATTTTCCGCACCCAGTACATTTAGCTTTTATTAAAACATACTTACTTAAGCAATAATACTCATGCATCTGTCTTTTTTAAAACTTGAGCTTTAATTGCTGCAAGTTCTTTATCTACATCATTATCACCCGATTCTAATGCTGAAAATTTCTTTTCTAAATTGTCGTTGTTGGTAATATAAGTTACTTCTTTTTGAGCTTCAAGCTGGATTATTTTATCTTCAACACGGTCAAAAAGTGTTGTGGAGCCACTCGTGAGTTCACCCATAAGCTCAGTTAGACGGAGTGACGCAGTTGCTGAACGTGCGCGCGCGATATACATATCTTTTTTAGATTTAATTTCAGCAATTTTAAGTTCGAGCATTCGCATATCTTTTTTTAGTGTAGCAATAACACTGTTTTGCTGCTCGACTTGGGCGCCAAGTGCAATAGAGGTATCTTGATAACTTTTACGTTTAGTAAGCGCTTCACGGGCAAGAATTTCATTTCCCTGTCCAAGAGCAAGTTGGGCACGTCTGTACCATTCGGTTGCAGCTTCAGTAGCATTCGCAGCTTGACGTTCGGTGCGCTTATAAGTCGCAATTGCGCTAGCTACTGCCTGCCGTAACTGGATCAAATGATTTTGCATCTCAATCACGGTTTGCTCCAAAACCTTCTCTGGGTCAGAAGAAGATGCCGCCCAACTATTTACATTCGATCGTACTACACGTGTAATCCTATCTAAAAAGCCCATAATTTTTATAGTGCTGAGTGCTAAGTGCTGAGTGCTGAGTTATTAGTGCTAAGTTATGAGTTATGAGTTATGAGTCATTACTACTCAGCACTCAGCACTCAGCACTTAGCACTTTCTACTCTCTACTCATTTAAATCTAGCATTGAGTCCTTTTCGCTTGATTTCGGTGAGCAATTCCTGAGCTTTTTCTTTATTTTTTATTGCGCCAAGATAAATTAACTTGCCATCTGGTGACAAATATGCATCTGGAACTGCTTTACGTGCGGAAGCAAAAGTGTCTTTACTATTGTTATCTATAACTACATGATAAAACCCATCGGCTGAGGGTTTGAGGTCAGAAATAGATACCTCTTGTGTTGGTGCAGATGATGGTGTAATGGCAACTGGTGCTTCTTTAGCTGGAACTGTAGGGTTAATGCTTGGAATGCTTGGAACGGCATTATTAATTCCACTTTGTTGATTTTGAACTGGTGCAGTTGGTACTGGCGCTCCTGAAGGAGTTGCTTTTGGCTTGGGTTTTAAGCCAACAACGTCATTTGGACTATTAACTTCTGGAAACTCGTCAGTAGCAAGGTTTGGATATTTAGGTATTGGTGTTAATTGCGGTTGCGCGACTGTTTTAGTATTACCGTTATTGACTTGACTGCTGCTGTCACTATTACTTGCAGTCGAGCTATCCGATTTGAATAAACCACCAAGACCCAATTGTGGCATTCCTTTGGGATTTATTACTGCATACCCCAAAATCAAACCTGACATCACAAACAATAAAATCGAACCAATTCCCAAAGGAGACAAAAGACTATTATTGTTATTTGGCCGTTTTTGGGCTTTCGGAGCTTCTTCAGTTAAACTTCGTAGCAGTGCTTCTGATGATTCTAAATAATCATCAGGTTGAGTTTTAGGACTATCCGAAGTCATATTTTGACTAATATTTTGACTCGGCTCGGTCTTTACTGTGGTAACTGGCACGATGCTGCTAGCACTTGCTGGTTTTGGAGGAGGTAGTGGAGTTGTAGTGGCTGGCTCTTTTACCGAGTCAGATATAACTTTTACCGGACTTTGTGGTGGTGGGGGTGGTGGAGGTAGTGTTGTTATTAGTTCATCTGCATTGGTTAACCGTGTGTCTGTTCTAGTTTCTGAAGAAATTTCATTATTTTCATGATTTTCATTATTGTTTTCTTCTAAGGATGGATAAGCGACATCCTCTGTCGTGGTTGTCACTGGAGTCAAAAACTGTAGACCAACGGAGGAATTAGAGGCGCCATTAGAGGTGCCAAGGGCATTCGAGTTAGAAGCTCGATATCCACCAGTCCGTGTACGTCTATACCTTGCTAACTCTCGGTCAAGCTGTACTTCTAAACTAGCCAGTGCCGCAGCTAGCGGTGGCTTCAAACCGGGTGTTTTAGAAAATTGACCACCCGTATGCATTAGGGAATTTTGACTCATTTCCGACTCACTAAAGCGATAAAACCTAATGAAAGTTAACAAAAAGTTAAGAAAAATTAAGAAAAATAATGTTTGGTTGCTCGATATAAGGATATATTGCGGACGTGATAATACTTTATTGTCAATATAGCTTTATTTACAATAGATTTAATTTTAGAGGCTTTCAACTCAGGCTCAAAGATGAATCTTGACACTGTAGGCGGTATTTTAAATACTTTACACGCGCGAGGTCATTGGCAAACTCCGCCCTTGTTCATCTTGCTTCAAAGTTGGCATGAAGTCGTAGGTCGCACAATAGCACTCCATACCCGTCCTGTCTCAATTCATCGTGACGTGTTGCGGGTGGCAACATCAAGTGCTGCATGGTCGCAAACTTTGACGTTTGAGCGCAAAAGCTTGCTTCTCAAGGTAAATCAAAAATTATCGACTCCGCTAAACGACATTCATTTTTCGACTGCTGGATGGAATAGCACAACACACCTCATAAAGCCAAAAAAACCTTCGCATCAAGAACACCCGTGCTACCAAGAACAAGCAGCCTGTGAACCGACAGAAACTAATATCCCAGTTAGTGTGAACGCGACTTTTGACAGTTGGGTTAAAAAAGTGCAAGCTAGTTCGGGTAACCTACCGCTTTGTCCTCAATGTCAATCTCCTACACCGACGGGTGAACTTCAACGTTGGGGAGTTTGTGCATTATGTGCAGCAAAAAGTTTTTAAATAAATACCTAAATAAGTACATTGCCTGTGGCGCCTCAAGTAAACAGCATAAACAAAAAGCTTTCTAATAACTCTTATATAAATACTGTATAAATACTCCAGTCGATAGAGCGAAGAGCATAAAACTTTCCGTCTTATGGATGATTTGTAAATTATTGATAAATTCATAGCGGTAACGTTAGCCTTGATCCCAATTGATTTTACTTGTTATTTTCTGGAGACCAATTTGCTTTATGTATCGTCTTTGTAACCAAAACATTGAAAAATATAACACAAACATAAAATAAATATAAAGGTAAATTTGGTCTGGGATCGCTTAAACGCATACTCAACAATGGTTTGTTGGCATTCATCCGTATTTGTATCTAGGAGCAAAATAAGTAATGAAAACTATTTGCCTACGGCGTTCAATATGAAGAGCATCAAATTCTTAACTTCTGCCTGCCGATATTGTCGTCATTACAATCCAGAAGGTCGTCGTGGTGGGAACTGCCAGCAATTAGGGGCGCCAGTTCAGGGACATTGGAAAGCTTGCTCGCTTGCTTTACCAGCATTTGCACCATCCTGGGAAACTTTGGAGGATGTGTGGAGTTTGCCAGAAGCTATACCTGTTATTGTTGCCTCAAATTTGAATCAAGATGCTCGAACAAAAGTACAAGAAGTCGCACCAGTTCACCGTGCAGAACTCTTAGTAGCTGATACTGTATCAGTTTAGTCATAACCAAATGTGAACAGTTGATATATTTTTCGATATTTTTCGCAATGAATGGGGAGTGGGAAAGCTGTTCAATAACTTGTATTTTTCAGGTATTTATTAAATAACTCTGAGTAAATTATCTCAAGTAACAAAAAGAAGCATTCGTGCGCGGATTAACTTGACAAGGCAATTGAAAATGCGAAGCTCAGATATTAGTGCAACTGTGTTTTAAAGATTTAACTGTATTTCGTTGAAAAACTTTGTGCAAAAAAAATCGCATCTTCATGTTCAAGGTGCGATTTTTAATGTTGGAATTTTTATGGCAGCCAAGGGAAAGAACGGAAATTTGGCTGACGCTTTTCTAAGAAAGCTTGTTTTCCTTCGGTGCCTTCTTCAGTCATGTAGTAAAGTAGAGTCGCGTTACCAGCTAGTTCTTGCAGACCAGCTTGTCCATCGCAGTCAGCATTAAACGCAGCTTTGAGACAGCGAATAGCAATGGGACTTTTTTCTAAAATCTCTTTTGCCCATTGAACACCTTCAGCTTCGAGTTGTTCTACTGGAACAATTGTATTTATTAATCCCATATCTAGCGCTTGTTGAGCATTGTACTGACGGCAAAGAAACCAAATTTCTCGCGCTTTCTTTTGCCCAACGATACGCGCGAGATAGCTGGCGCCGAAACCACCGTCAAAGCTGCCAACTTTTGGACCAGTTTGACCAAATACAGCATTATCAGCAGCAATTGTCAAGTCACAAATCAAATGTAAAACATGTCCACCACCAATTGCATAACCAGCAACTAATGCAATTACAACTTTAGGCATCGAGCGAATTAAACGTTGTAAATCTAATACATTTAATCGTGGTGTACCTTCATCATCAATATAACCAGCTTGTCCCCTCACACTTTGGTCGCCACCCGAACAGAAAGCATACTTACCATCTGTATGTGGACCGTAGCCAGTAAATAAAACAACTCCAATACTGGTATCTTCACGAGCATCACAAAAAGCCTCGTAAAGCTCAAAAACGGTTTTAGGGCGAAAAGCATTACGCTTGTGAGGGCGGTTGATGGTAATTTTTGCAATGCCATCAGCTTTATGATAAAGAATATCTTCGTAAGTTTTAACAGTTTGCCAGGTGGTTTCCATTACAGGCTTTTATTATTGCCGAACAAGAAAATTTTATCGCAGCCACCGTCATCTCAATTTTCTATCTTGTGGAATGGGCATCCTTGCCCGTTCCTGATGAGCAGGTAGGTTTCCTAGAGAGGCCAAGGCGTGTGAATTTTCCTAGAGGATATATTTGTGTGTGTAACTCATCCTCTAGGAACTTGCGCCGCCAAGGGATGTGAATTTTCCTAGAGGATATATTTGTGTGTAACTTATCCTCTAGGAATGTTGGCACCTACCATTTCTGCATCTATAATTTTGTAGACTTAAATAGCATTTACATTACCGTTGGTATTAGCTGTTGCTTTTGATGATTTTAAATATTTTTGGTAAGCTTCTTCATCACCTCCAAAGGAGTCTGAGCTAACTACAAGGCCACTATCATAGATAGCTTTTCTAAATTCATCCAAAGATAAGGGCACTTGTTCACAGTAAGCAATTATTATTTCCCTGAAACCTGGTATTTCGTTTTTAGGCTCATAGGTTTCAGCTTCTGTCACTACCCAGTCCGTGGGAATTGTCCTAGCTCTAAGTCCCCCCCCTATAGTCGCGTTAACTGTAAGACGTTCTCCGATTTTGACTTGCCGTTTGTGAACAGGACGAAAATCGTAAGAATCCTGAAGTATTCGAGTACAACGTCCCACAGTAAGCAAGCTACCGTCGATAGTTACTGATTCTCCCTCGTGTTTAGTCATGTAAACAACCAAAGTTTCTCGGTCTGCCAAATGGTCATAGATGTCGTATGTATCAGTTTTCATTAGTAATATCCTCGAAACTAGTTTGTTCTCCTTCAAACACACATTCGTAAGCTAATTGCCCTGTACCCTTTTTTTCTATACGCTTTAGTTTCCAACCGTACTTGCTTGCCATCTTTTTACAATACTCAGGACTTGTAACAGCATGGCGATTTTCTTTTTCTTGCGCTTCCTCGGTCATTGCTTGTGAATAGTAAATTCCCTGTACGCTGACCTTAGAAGATTTGTCTTCATTTGTAAATAATTAAAGTTATCTATTATACTGCTAATAGCCAACTTTGTTTATTTTAGTACTTTTTTATACTTAGATTATCACTCCTATAAAAGTTCCACTCTATAGCCGATTCTATGTGATTCATTAAAATTTGTGCTGCTCTCAAATACAATAACTTTTATGAAGTTGGGTTTCTGAATTTTCAGTAGGATAATTAAATGCTCCATTGCTAGTTTAACTTATGTCACAAATCTATCCAGGTGAAGTATTTGCTAACACTTCTGACTTTGACGCTGGTATTCGTCAACTTTTGCCGCGTTATGATGAAATGCTTGAAGTAATTACTCGTTGTGTATCATCCACAAGTAAAAAAATTTTAGAATTAGGTTGTGGAACGGGTGAATTAACGCTCAAAATACTCAAACGCTGTCCAGATGCGAATATAACAGTGCTTGATTATTCACCACGTATGATTAATTTTGCGCGCGAAAAGGTCGCTTCTTCCGGATATCAAGAACGATGGTCGGGACAAGAAGCAGATTTTGGAGAGTGGGCAACTAACCCTGATAAATTTGGCATAGGCGCCGATTTTGATGCGTGTATATCATCCCTAGCGATTCACCACCTTACTGATGAGATGAAGCAAAATTTATTTATACGTATTTACGAAAGTCTCAGTACAGGTGGTTGTTTTTGGAACGCAGACCCAACTCTACCAGAGGCGCCGACTTTAGCAGAAGTGTATAAATTAGCGCGCGAAGAATGGGCGGCTCAACAAGGTACGACGCTTGCTGATATTCGTGCGAGACTAGGAAGTAGCACTCCTGTGGGATATTCTAATCAAGACCAATTGGCAACTTTGAACGCACACTTACAAATGTTAATACAAGCCGGATTTTCAACTGTAGCTGTTCCTTGGAAGTACTATGGTTTAGCTGTGTTTGGTGGAATCAAAACATAATGGAAATTATGGCTTAACATCCTTATCAATCCATTTATCAACTAGCTTCGGTTTATAAGTTGCAAACAAACTTAATAAATCTTCAGGTTCTGATGCTTCGAGAACTAGCGTGCGTAAATCTGGTTTCAGAAACTTTTCTGTAACAGCTTGATCAAACAATTTCAGCAAGGGGTCAAAATACCCCTCAACATTCAATAATCCGCAAGGTTTCTCATGTATTCTTAACTGTGCCCAAGTTAATATTTCACAAAACTCTTCAAGTGTCCCGTATCCTCCCGGTAAAGCAATAAATGCATCTGCTAATTCTGCCATCTTGGTTTTACGTTCGTGCATTGAATCTACAACATAAAGCTCGGTGAGTCCAACATGGGCAATTTCTTTGGTGGCTAAAAATTTTGGAATTACACCAATTACCTCACCTCCATTACTTAAAACCGCATCAGCAACTACACCCATTAATCCAACACTGGCGCCACCGTAAATTAGCTTTAATCCAAGATGAGCCAAAGTTTAACCTAGTTTTTGCGCTGATTTTTTGTAACTAGGTCGAAGTCCCATGCTCGAACCACAAAATACGCAAACAGATTTCATCGCTTTATCTCCCCTTCTTTAATCAAGATTAGTAGCGAATTTATTTAAATATTCTTTTCGCCATTTTGCATCTGCTTTGCGATTTGTTTGTAATTCTAATACACGGATTCCTGTAGTTGGCAATGGGTTTAATTTTTCCTTTAATAAATCCCATGATGTAATTAACTCATGCTCAACGCCATATGTAGCGCAAAGTTTAGCAAAATCAATATCTTGTGGAGTGGCAAATAACTCTTCAAAGGGTGGTTCAAATTTAGCTATGGGCAACATCTCAAAAATACCACCACCATTATTATTAATAAGAATTATTGTTAAATGACCGATAAATTTATTTCTAATCAAAAACCCGTTTGTGTCATGCAGTAAAGCTAAATCCCCTGTAAGCATAACGCTACTTTTATTACGGTGTGCAATTCCTAAAGCTGTAGATAAAGTCCCATCAATACCATTGGCGCCTCGGTTTACAAAAATCTTAATACCAAGATTGTTGGGTTTCCAGAAAAATTCAACATCGCGCACGGGCATACTGTTGGCAATAAACAAAGGTGTTTTTGGTGGTAGTATCTGTGAAAGTAACCAGGCTGCTTTACCTTCAAATTCGCTGCTTTGTTCTAAAGTTCTATCAAGTACAGCGCGCGTTTTTATTTCCAACTGGCGCCATTGTTCCATGTAAGTACTAGCTGGAAAAGAGGGAACATCAGCTAAGTCACTAACATCTACCCGTAAGTGTGTAGTATTGAGATGGAGAGAATCGAGATTGCGAAAACTTTTGTCTATTATTATTAGTCGCGGTTGAGTTTGCTGTAACCATGCGCGTAATTCTTTACTAGTCGGCATTTCTCCAACTAGAATAACCACTTCGGGTGCAAGCTGTTCTCGATATTGGGGATGACGAAGAATTGCATCGTAAGTAGAGATTATGTAAGGATTGAGGTGAGCGTAGTTACGAACTGGAGAAAGTCCTTCAGCAAGGACGGGAAAATTTAAACAGCGCGCGAGGTTGGCAACACTAGTACAATATTTCTCACTTTCATATGGTTGAGCAACTCCAGCGATAATAATACCGCGTTCATCCGGATCCAGGTGTAAGGGGGAAGTCCAAGAGGGTAGAGACAGTTGAATGTGGCGCCAAAAATCTTCACTCTTTAGCTCAAATTCTATATTAGTTAAGTCAACACCATCAGCGACAGGAGCAAGAGGGTCGCGAAACGGTATGTTCAAATGTACGGCGCCAAATTGTGGAACCAAGCAACGCTCCCATGCATAAACTATTGTTTGCCGCAGGTATCTTAATAACTCTAGTTCGGCGCCTGGGACTACTAGTTCAGCTTGCCAGTTAGGATAATTACCATATAGCTTTACTTGGTCGATAGTTTGCCCAGAGTGACAAAAGCGCAGTTCTTGCGGTCTATCAGCAGTTAGCAACAATAGCGGTACACAACTTTCATATGCTTCTATTACCGCAGGATAAAAA